>DATHUN010000535.1:0-10115 GCA_035462205.1 Anaerolineales bacterium | reverse complement strand
TAAGCGACAATTGTAGAAATATCATCGGCTTTCAAGGTACCGGCACCTGACACCGGAACAATATAGGGTGCAATCCAAGTCGTGTCGTTTGCTGTAGTGTGCGTAATATAGGTACTACGGCCACCGGAATTGTTGTCGTCTGTAAACGTGACCCATACATTGCCGGCTGTATCCTGATCCATCACAACTGTTTCGACCGCATGATTGTAGACCGCGACCGGAAAACCGCCATCTACACTATAGGTTTTGGAGGTGGAATTGTAACTAAACCGCATTACATACATGTTGACATCGCCGGTAGCGGCTTCTGGAGCATTACTCACGGTATAGAGCTTGGAACCAGTCCACAAGGCATCCGCGGAAGATTTGATACGGGCATCAACCATTACGCTGGTGGTGGCCCAAGTATCGGTTGCCCAATTGAAGCGATAGATCTCGAAATGTTTAGAGACCTTATTGTATAGAACACCCCACCAGATCCCGTCATTGAACCAGAGCTTGCTCTGCGGTTTTTGTCCAGTCGGAGCATACGTTCCACCCGTCGAAAAGTCTTTATATCCTACATCTGCTGTTGCCGCTTGAACAAGCTGAGACGCAAAAACGCCATAAATTAGAACGACCACGATGATGAGTCGCGATAATCCCGTTGAATTTCTTTTTGGATACTTCGTTTGTGTCGATGTAAACATCCTAAATCTTCTGCTCCTTCCGATACCTTGCACGGGGCCTGACTTATATTCCAGACAGGACGTTCAGTCTATAGCAAGGTTACAATTTCAGAAAGTACTGTATCTATACACTTTTTGTGCTGGTAGACGTCGAAGAATTATGGAAATTGAAGGACGCATTCAACGCTTGTTAATGTAATGCATGCCCCCATTTCACAAGCTGAACTTGTAACATCTCAATAATTGCTGCGACAAAAATTCAGTAATGGTAGACCAGACTAAATTTTGGCCCGATGTGTCCTATGGGCTAACCCCAAAGTAGTCTTCCGAGCAAGTTGTGCTCTGACCATTGCCTAAATCTTTGCTGCATGGCGCCCAGGTGTGTTTTGCCGTTCTTATCGTCCAAAACGGCCCGACACCGATAGCGTAGCAATCAATGGTACTAAATCCGTCAGTAAGTAGTATCCGTGGACGAAACATGCGCCTGATTGTCCGTTGATGTTTCCATACCGCATAACTTTTTGTATCCTGTGCCACCTTTCGACACGCTGCGTACGCAGAAAATTGTTGCGTTTCGGCACGTGCGAAAAATGGTGTGGTGAAAACCATCGTTGCCAGGAGAATTAATACGATTCCCATTTTCCAATTTAGTAACATTTCTTTGCCTCACATTCGGTGAACGGTCCCAACCAGTAAACTCTCGTTGATTTCAAGACAGTCTCAGGCAGAAAAGGGTACACAGCTTTATATTACAGCTTGCGTTGCTTGCCGCCATAGATTGGGCTGTTTGTGAATGATGACCGTTGAAGCTCTCTCCATGAACAGGTATTCAGCTTTGCAAGCTGCTAACATCATGTCGTTACGTCGCAGGCCTCTTGCAGAATACCCGTCACGCTAGCACCCCGCAAGGGGTAATGGGCGGGACGAGACAACGCTGCTTTGCCGGAACCGGCCTCAGGCCACACAAACTACTTGGAAAATGTGCAGACCCCCGGCGTTCAGGACACGCTGTGTTGGCCAGGGCATTGGGAGGTTGTAAATGTTGTTAAAGCAATTAGTAATGATACCCAATTCACAAAAACGTGAAATTACCTACCAGATTCTTGGTAGAAGTCGCTTCGTTCGATTTGCATATTCTTGATATGCCGAGCCGAAGTAACTCAATAATACACGTTCTTCCACATGGATGCGATACAAAATTCCTAAAAGCGGCAACATCACCAATGCTGTCAGGCCAATCCAATTCCCCAAAACCAATCCTATGCCAAGTAACGATGCCAAATATCCAAGGTATGCAGGATGCCGTATGATCTTATAAATGCCGGTCTCTACTATCTTGTGCCTTTCAATAATAGATACTTTCGTAGTGAACTGCTGCTTAAGTGTGGCGACTGCAATAAGCCTCATTGTTACACCGAAAGCGAGGAATACACAGCCCAAGTAACCGAGAAACGGAAATAGAGTGGACATATCTCCAAATCCATTGGAAAAGATAGAATGCTTCTGTATCAAATATGCAAACAAAATCGGTGCAATGGTTGAAAGCCAAACAATGAAGAAACTAAACCTGTCTGCCCCAGCAGACGAAACCGTTGATTTATTTAGGGCACTTATTATACTGATAACGATTTCACTAACGCACCATATTACGAACAAAGCGAGGGTCAGGTATCGTAAAAATTCCACGGTGAAACTCCAATTAGACAAGCCACCTTGTAAGGAAGTAGTGAAAGAGACATTGCCAATGTATAACATCCATATAATCTAGCCTGCCACGGATCGCGTCCGCGAAGCGCCCTTTAGGCTTCCCGTCGCGCTAACGCCCCGCAACGGGGTAATGGGCAGGACTAGAGGACGCCTCTTTGCCGGAACCAACTTCAAGCTAAGCAACCTGCTCAAAACGGGCAGACTCCCACCACGCAGCCCCGGTTGTTTGGTGCCGGGGTCCGGGACGCTGTGTTAGGCTATTCTATAGGAGGGAGAAAGCCATCATTTGTACGATACTTCCTCTGGCTCGATCTTATCTAGCTGGTTGTCGAAACCTCAACTAGCATTGATACCGCGACCAGCTTTCTATGGTGGCGTGACGAATGGTTATGCTTATATCATTTCCGTAGCATCAGGTGCTTTACAGATTATTCGGCTGCCCATGTGAACACTATGTCAATGTGAGGGAACGTTCACTGTGACCGACACCGCCTGATCTGCTAAGCAAATTATTTGTCTTTGCCGGGGAGGGTCTCTACTCCTACAATCTGAGATTCTGGCTTCGCTTACAGCGTCCCAAAGCGGCATTTGCCCTGTGCGCAACTACGGTGTGTTCTTTGGGAGAATGAGATGTTTGGATTTTGCATATATACCCTAGAATTTTCTCCTTCTTTGTAATAAACCCAACATGACAACGATTCCAATGCCTGTTGCAATCCAAACGATGGGCTTCCATGTATCCTGCGAAGGCACATTTTCCACAGGCGCGGCGGGTTGCGACATGACAGTAGGAACGTCTGCAGCTGTTGGCAGCGGCGCAAGCATAAGATCTTCCTGCTCCGTAGGATCTTCGCCGCCTCCCAGATCTGCGCTGCCCCAAACCGTCAGCGGCGGACTCAGTGTTACATGATCATACGCTGTGGCGCGCAAAGTATAAATGCCTTCTGCCAGATCTATTGGAAGCACAATGACCTGCGAAAATCCACCCTCCACATCCGTGATCACCGTCCCCAGCGGAAGCTCGAGTTGATCACCGAGCAGATCGAGCTTGATCTCCTGTTCATACTCAAAGTCGACCCCGCGTATCTCCAGGGTCGCGCCGGGACTAACGCGATCCGAACTGATTTCCAGGCGCGGCTCGCCGCCGTGAGCAAAGACAGGCTGAGCGTGGAAAAAAGCCAGAATAACAACAGCACAAAAGGAAAATAAATTACGAATTGATTTCTTCATGGTAATGGATTGCGAGCCAGAGAGGGTCTCTGGCTCGCAATATTCTGATTAGTTTAAGGATACGTTTATTACGGCGAACCGACCGGGCAGGCCGGGGCTGTAGCGGTGTCAGAGTCGGTGCAATGGATCCGGCCCTGGATGGTCGGGCTGATCACCCCGCCGGGCGCCGCTCATAAATAATCTGCCAGATCTTGATCCAGGATGTCCTGGGTGGTCATGCGGCTGCGGTTGTTTGGGTAACCATCGCCGCCACCGGCCGTGAAGTCGTTGGTGGTCAACGTGTAGCTCACGCCGGGACTAAAACTGATTGGTGCACCCGTGCAGGATCCGTCGGCTGCCTGACGGACGGCACCTAGAACCCTGTTTCCTGTTCCGGAGACCATGATCCCATTCGTCCCAAACGATGCAGGCGTGCCCTGGATGTCGAAGGTAAAGCACAGGCCTGAAACCTGCCCAAAGCGGCCGTTGCCGGTATTCGGCAGAGAGGATACAGCCGTCTCAAGGTAGTCCTTAAGCTCTGCTCCATTGATCGTCAGGGTCGCCGAGACATTGCCAAACGGTAACACGCCCAGCACCTGGCCACGTGTGATCGGATACAAGCCACCGCTGGGAACCGGATAAAGGCTCGGCGGGCAAAAGTCATTTGCACTGGGATCTGTCGCACCCACCGGGCACGTCAAGTCGGCGCGCAAGCCACCCGAGTTCGTCAGTGCGAAGTCGGTACTGTAAGCAGTGCGGATGGCATCGGTCACGAGATCGCCGATCAACGATTCACATGCACGCCCGTCCGTGCGTCCGGTCGACGCTGCGCAGGCATCTGCGCGCGGGATGACCACGGTTGAATTGCCGACAACCGTGTTGAAGATCGGAGCAAGCTGCGCAGTCAGATCGTTAATCCGAGCTTGAATGGTCGGATCGGGTGTCACGCCGATGTCCCATGGTTTGTGGAAGTCAGCCGTCTTGTAGACGACCTGCTTGGCGCTTGTATCCACGATCAAGCGTACACGCGTGAAGCGGATGCCTTTACTGCGGTTCTCCGTGACCAATACGCCATTGGGCAAGGTGGTCACGACCTGGAAGTCGGTGTGATCGCCGATCACTGCATCTACATTCGTCACATTATTTGCAAGGTCGATCAGAGGACCAGTGGGGCTGGTCAGCGTTCCCGCTGTTGCCCCAAGGTGCCCAATGGCAACGATCACATTGATCCTCTGGGCTTTTAATTTGGCAGCTTCAGCATTGACGGCTGTCAGAGAGTTGGCAACGTGGAACGGGTCAAAGGCGGTTGGAGAGACTAACGTGGGCGCATCATCATTGGTGAATCCAATGAGTCCCACTTTGACGCCGCCAAAGGTTGTGGCAAAGATTTGGGATGGCTTCCACTCAGCCGGAGTCTTGCCATTAGCGTCCACAACGTTTGCAGAAAGGAACGGGTAGTTCGCCAGGGGGATGAGGGTGTTGCGAAGGTAAGCCTGCCCTCTGTCAAAGTTATGGTTACCTAAACCGTCCGCGCCAATGCCCATGAGATTCATTAACTCGATCGTCGGAGTATCGCCGAAGAAGGTCGAGATCGGCGGCGTTGCACCGACCGAGTCGCCCGCTGCAACGGTCAGGGAGCCATTTGGAGCTTCCGCACGATACACGTCAAACCACGGCTTGAGGAATGCTGCTCCGCCAATGGCGAAGGTGGGACCGAGAGTATCCGCGGCCTCAGAGAGCGGTATGAGCTGACCATGATAGTCGCTGATGTCGAGGATCGTGACTTCTCTGAGGCTGCCCGCTCCCCGTATGATCGGCAGGAGAATGCGGCCACGAGCGTTCTGTGGCCCGGGGATGCCCATTAGGAAGGCAAGCGTGGGGGCGAGGTCAACGGCACGGATGCCGGGCAGCGGCGTATCCTGATGAACAATACGCCTGCCCGCTGCAACAAATGTAGCATGCATGTTGATGTTACCGGTCAGGTTAACGTAGTCCGGCAGGAAGCCATGCTGCCCAAAGAAGTGCGACAGCGCGATCGCGACGCCGCTGGTTCCCGCGTCGGACTGGTACGGCGGCATCGTCACCACGACAACATCACCGCTGCGGTTCGGGTGCAGCGAGTCGGAGCCATCGACGTTGCGAAGCTCCTCCTTTTTCATGATCTTCATGATCACCTGCTTGCCCGGGTTCGCCGGATCTGTCAGGTTCTGGAAGGCATTGATGATCGAAGTTCGAACAGCCTCGTACGTTGGGCCGCCAGGATTAGTAGTCGACTGGAGTGTAGCTGGATTGATATAGATCTGGATCGTTCCACCAGCCCAGCAAGCCTTGGCAATATCAGTTACTGCGGCACCGCAGTTCGAGGCATTAGCGTTGCTGGCATGTAGCGAGGTGCCGTTGACGGTCGCGTCGAACAGGACCTTGTTCGCGTTGATCGCGTAGCGCTGTGCGCCGAAGCCATGATCAGAGCCCGCGAACGTTGTCGGATTGCCGCCCATCAGTTGCCGCGTGATGGCGAGTTTCTCGTCAGCGTCTTCGTAGGCGCTTCGAATGTAACTCTCGCGGATCGCAACCCTGTTGGCTGTGCCACGACCGGTGCATTGCACATCGTCGAACTTTGGCATCACGTCGTAGCACGGGTTCGGACTGCCGTCAGGATCGTTCGGTGTGACAAGCCCCAGGAACTGGTGCGAGACCTCGTCGGTGAATGGGTAACCGACCATTGCCAGGTCAGTGTTAGGCTGTAGTGTGCCAAGAATGTAGTTGATCACCTGCAGGCTGTAGGCTCGCTCAAGGTCGCGGCCCTGCTGGACGTAGGTATCCTCGTCCACCACGCCTGCTTCCTCGGGTGCGAAGTCAGCCGCAGCCCACGGCAGGAGGTTATCAGCAATGTACTTCTCGAGCCTGTCCTCACCCGCTCCACCGGCCGGCAACGCGGCACATGGGGAACCGCACTTCGCGATGGCGCGCGCCAGTGAGGTGTCGTAGAGCTTGAACTGGCTGGCATCAGCCGCCAGTGAGATTAGCTTTACATAGTGACCGACCGTCTGGCCCGCCCGTGCGCCGATCAGGCCATTCGCGCCCATCAGCTTGAGCGGGAGGAAATCGCCAACCTTCAGGTCGATCGACGGTGCTGCGCCGGTCTTGCCAACCGGGCTGACGATGGCGTGATCGTAATTTACGTTGCCATCGCTGACACTATCGTAGAAATAGACATTGTAGACGCGATTGGGGTTCTGCGTCGCGAATGTCGAATTAATCGTCCAGGTCGTCTCTTTAGGAGTGGCCGCAGAATCACCGGACGGCACGCTCACCCATCCCGTTGCTGCAACAGGCGCTGCCGATACCTCGTAGGTGACTCCAAAGAACGCCGAGCCGGCCTGTTCCACCGGGTCAGCCGCGCCGACAAGTACGCCGCGGTTCGAGAAAAAGCTGGCGAAGTCAACCGTTGGGCCATCGATGTTCGCTGCTGCACCACCAACCCAGTCGATCTGGGCGACTTTCTTTCCCGCCCGCTCGGCGGCGTTCGCAATGGTGTCCGCCTGGAGCACACCGGCCCCGGAGAACGAGGTCCGGTTACTCAAGGTATCACCAGATCTAACGAAGGTGTTATTGGTGGAACCATGTTCACCGGGATATGCGCCGGTTGCCATCGTATACCACCCCACGCCCGTGTTGGGCGGGAACGCCTGCAGCATGCCGTTGGCACCGTGCACACCGGCAGCCATGAGTGCAGCATAGGTAGGCATAAACCCTTGCGCCGCATACTGCTCCATTAAATCAGGGCGCATACCATCTGAGGCAAATAAAACGAACTTGTTGCTGGTCGCCGGCGCGCTCGGCGCTGCGTTGTCAGATGCCGCCAAGGCCCCCGCCGGGAGTACGAGTAAAGAAATAATCAGAAGGATCGAAAACAAACGAAGCAGAGGCCTGCGTAGGGTCACTCTGCTTCGTTTTACTGCGATGGAATCAAACATGTTATTCTCCTCTGGCAAACTTTTGATGTACCGCGAGCTGCAGCATGGGCGAATGCGTAGTCGCTTCTCCTCATAAGATCAAACATGATTTGCCCGACACCTCCATCTGCACTAATATAAAGTGATGAATGTACGCCAGTTTAAGGATGGTTCGATGTATGGAGTGAAGAATATGTTATAAAAGTGATTGTAATCATCCGAATAAGGGAAGTCAACACCTTCCGGGATTAATTTGAATCGAAAAGGTTACACTTTTCTCGAGAAAAAGATCATGAGCAAGTTGTGATCGGACCATTAATTAAATAGAAACGCGACCGGCAAGGGTCGCGTTTTGAGTTCTTCGTCTTACGGATAGGCCGGCCTCTGTACAACAATCGACACTTTGAGGAGCGGACCAAATCCATGTCCGCTGGCATCCGAGAGCTGCCAGTAACCGGTATAGGTTCCTTCTCTTCGGGGAGCTGTCAACGGAATACTCAATTGCGTCCATTTGTTCGGCGGAATGATATTGCGGGGGCGCGAAGACGTGCCGTCCATTTGATCGCCGCTGACAAAGACCAGCTTATAAGCGAGGGTCCAGTCACAGGTTCCTGTATTTGCCACCTGCCAGGACTTAGTGAATGACTCTTCCGGCTTGAATTTGGTACCTGCTGCCGGCGCCAGGTCGTTGATCAACCCGAGGTTGTTACATCCGTATCCTAACGTAGAGGGATTGACCGTTGGCGTATAGTATGTGCCGGTTGGCGTGGCGGACGGGTATACGATGGCAGTGTTAAAAGCCACAAAGGTTGTTGCCGAAGCGGAGGGCAACGCAAGCGGCGTGCTGCTGGCGATAGGTGTAGGCGTATTCAATGGTGTTGGGGTTGGCGGTGTGTACAATGCCGTTTGGGTCTGGAAGAATTGCGCCATAGCCGTTCCCACACTTTGGGTCAGGATAGCATTGACATCGAGAGTGGGGGTGGTCGCCTCGGGAGCTTGTCCGACGCAGGAACTTAGAAGGATTGCTGCAAGCAGCAAAGTGGGAAATATAGTTCGTGTGATCTTCATATTCACCTCAGCTTGAGATTGGACTGGAATACCCCTTACCGGTAAGCATCTCTGTTCTTCATAATTATAGTCAAGAAACCCGAATCTCCGTCACAAGATGAGTCAATTCTCATGCAGCGCAAAACCTGCGTTTGCCCTACGGGGCACATCTGGAAATCGGGCAGTATTACTGGAACGCTCGCCAGAGACGATTTGTTCCAAACTTGGGGCGTTGCTAAGAGAAAGCGTCAAGCAGGCTCATCGAGTATAGTGCCCCCACTTCTCAAATCAATCAGGTCCAAGCCCGATAAAGCAAATCGAATATAATCCGTGCCGCTATGCTTACAAGATTGTTTCGACAAACCGCGGTACCGAAAGAGTACCATGCGAACTTCCTTCATCTTTATATGGATGTTGCCTGGTTCGGGATCCTGAGTGGTTCCATTGCCAATTTTCTCAACATTTACGCCACGCGCATTGGCGCCACAGGTTTTCAGATCGGGTTGATCGGCGCGATGGCAGCCATTGTCACACTGTTTCTTTCGATCCCCACCGGACGCTGGCTGCAAACGCAAAATACAGGCAAAGCGATCTTTTGGGCATCCGTCTATTATCGGGTAGGTTATATTCCCTTCATTTTCCTGCCGATGCTCACCAACAAGCAGGGCCAGATTTGGGCGATCATCGCCATTACCTTTCTGATGGCCATCCCACTCACAACGATTGGCGTCGGGTTCAATGCTCTCTTTGCCGAAGCCGTGCCGTTGGAGTATCGTGCCCACGTCGCCGGCATCCGCAATGTGACCCTTGCTGTTACGTACATGATCACCTCCCTGATCAGCGGATACATTCTCAACAATGTTGAGTTCCCTCGCGGCTATCAGATCGTGTTTGCGATCGGGACCATTGGTGCGGCGATGAGCAGTGTCCATTTATATTTCGTGCGCCCATTCCAAGTCGATACACCGGCGCTTCCTGTCGCGCCCCTGCCGCCTGCGCTTACCTTGCGACCCTACGCCCGGGCACTCGCCACCACCCTGCGCCTGGATATTTGGAACACTCCATTTCGCAATGTGCTTCTGGCGTTATTTGCTTTCCATCTAACCCAATCCCTGCCCTTACCGCTCTTCCCGCTCTATAACGTCCGTGTGCTCAAGCTCACCGATGATCATATCGGTATCGGGACGGCGCTGTTCTATTTAACTGTGCTGCTGGGTTCTACGCAGCTGCGTCGTATCGCCCACAACCTTGGCAACAAGAAATTGACCGGGTGGAGTGTATCTTCGATGGCATTGTATCCATTGGCGCTGGCATTCTCGACCACAGTATGGCATTTTTATGGAGTATCGTTGGTTGGCGGGTTGACGTTTGCGATGGTATCGGGTTCGTACGCGAACTACATGCTGGAAAATATTCCCGCCCATGATCGTCCGTCGCATCTTGCCTGGTATAACATCATTTTGAACATTGCGGTGCTGGTGGGATCCCTGGTAGGTTCTGCGGTTGGGGACAGCATGGGGCTGACCAG
>DATHUN010000534.1:0-5354 GCA_035462205.1 Anaerolineales bacterium | reverse complement strand
ACGACTCTCGTTACGCCCTTGCCAACCAGGTGGACTATTTAGTGCTACGCGCCGAGCAAGAACAGGCATTGCGCGCTTCTTCGAGAATAGGACTGCTGGACGGTGGGCTGGATCTGGACTTTTATGGATTCACCCGCCTCTTTCACCAGCGCGGCTTGCTGGCTGACCCAGAATATGATCTTTGCCAACGGATCTACAAGTTCATTCGCGCCTCGTTGCCGCGCCCGGAACTCTTCGTCCGCTTGTGCGCGGATGAAATAACGGTGGCATCCCGCTTATCCAGGCGCGACCGGATCAACATCGCCAGCGCCGAGGACACCGCCCTATTCAATTCCTTCCTGGATGAATGGCTCGCTTCTCTGCCATCCAAAGATGTTTGGGAATTAGATGTCTCACAAGAAACTGTTGACTACGAAGGAAGTGTGAGAACAATTCTCAAGCATATTTTCAACTGTCGAAAAGAACCATGAGAGATTTTAAAGTCAATAATTTCACTGAGTTTCATGAGGTCATTGACGAGTACGATGCACGTACTGTCATCTACCGGGGAACAAAATCTGTAAACTACCCGCTACTTCCCAAAGTGGGACGTGTGACTCCACCCGACTCAGTGGGCTCGCGTGAAAAGAACGAATCAGAAATATTGCGTTTATTCAAAGAGCGCGCCTTCCAGTATTTGAACTTCACTCCTGCCTCTGATTGGGACTGGCTTGCCCTGGGACAGCAATACGGCCTTCCTACGCGTCTGCTTGACTGGACGGACAATCCTCTCGTCGCCTGCTTCTTCGCCGTGGATGGGTCTACCCAAGATGATTCGGTCATCTATGCCTATCGTAACAAGTCCTATATCTCCGTCGATCAACATCCCGATCCTTTTAAATATCGGGAGGTGGGTAAATTCATCCCACGTCATATCACGCCGCGAATCACCACCCAGGGTGGATTGTTCACCGTCCATCCCAAACCCTATGAGCGGTTCGAGTCAAACGATATGGATAAAATCATCATCCCGAATGCCATTCGTTCCGATTTGAAAAAAACGCTCAACAAGTATGGTGTCAATCGCTTCGCTCTGTTCCCTGGTTTGGATGGGTTGGCTGCCCATATCGAATGGCTGCAATCGAAACAGGATTGACAGGGACGAACTTTTCATTACACTTCCTGCTATGGAGGCATCCAGCTTTGAAGATATCCAGGCAGAATTTATGAGGCGTGTGTCTCAAGCGGTATATTGCAATATGGCAACCGTAGATCGCAAGGGTCGGCCGCGCTCCCGCATGCTACACCCTGTTTGGGACGGTCCCATTGGCTGGGTGATTTCCTGGAAAGAAACCCTCAAGACCAAACATCTGCAAAATAACCCGTACGTTTCGCTGGCTTACATTTACGATCGGGATAAACCGGTTTATGTCGATTGCCGCGCCGAATGGGTTGATGAGGAAAGTGAAAAGCTGCGCTTCTGGGAACTGCACAAAAGCATTCCAGAGCCGCTAGGCTTCGATCCTGAACCTCACTATGGCACGATTCAACATCCATACTATGGACTGCTTAAATTTACCCCCTGGCGAGTTGAACTTGGAAACCTGTGGGGCGAGCCGGTCGTCTGGCGACCGTAGCCATTTCTCATCTTCAGGATTAAACTTGGGACGGAACTTCATTGTGCTTGCACAAATCCCCAGAAAATCTGATCTTTTCATATTCAATCGCGGCCTGGTAGTTTGGAACGCATTTACAGTCTCTAGCGTTCGAGATCTTACGACCTCGTGAGGAATTTACTATGAAAACAAGAGCGTTCGTTAAAACCGTTCATCTGTTGCTGCTCGCCGTCGCAGCAGCCTGTGCCCCGGTCCCGGTTTCACCTCCATCCCCAACCGCGCCTGGACCTGGTGTAACCCAGACCGCCTTTATTCCAACAAGTACCGAGCCAGCGATCACCGCTACTGTTGCAACGGAAGCATCCCCTACTGTGGATGTTTCTTCATCCACGCTGACTGCTTCGCCCACCTCCCAACAATTCATTGCTTACGTACAGGATAGGCAATTGGTTGTGACTGATGTGACAGGGGGTATCAAAGGTGGAACCACACAATATACAGTAGCCGGCGAAAGTGACCAGGTCAGTGATATTACGTGGTCCCCGTCAGGCGAATTCGTAGCGTTTACATCGTCGGCAAAAGGTGACCCACATGTGTTTTATGTTTTTGCCCTCGGGCAAGGTTCGCCGACCGATCTTGGTCCAGGCAGCGCGCAGACCTGGTCGCCAGATAGCCAATCGATCGCTTACATCGGTGGAACGTATCCGGACAACAATATTTGGGTGACTACCATCGACAATCCGGCGCCGCGCCAGCTGACATTTGAGACCAATTACGCCTGGGGGAAACCGGTCTTCACGCCCGATGGTGGATCCCTTGTCGTCGCTGGCACCGACCGTAACAATATGGGGGCGCAAGGCAATACGACGTTCACCCTCGAATCGTTAGCATTAGATGGCAGCGGCACACGGACCCCGCTCCCTGGCGCGACACCGGTCGAAGGCGGACGATTGCCGTATGATCTGCAATTCTCGCCGGACGGTACGAAATTGGCATTCTCAACCTCCTTCCACTTGAGTGCCTGTGCCTCACCCGGAGCGTATTATGTCAGCAATGCGGATGGAAGCAACCGCCAGGAGTTGGTCAGCCCTTCCTTGAAGTCTGCGATTGATGCTTCCAAGGAGCATTATCACGTCGGCCTGAGCTACGACTGGAGTGCCACCAGCGACGCATTGATCGCCCTCGGAAATGTCCTCGATTGTGATATCAATAGTCCCACCAATGGCCAGGTTTTAGCCGGTCCGCAAATGTCTGTGATTGGGCTGGATGGAAGCGAAGGGTTGATTATTCCCGGCTTCTTTTATGGAATCAGCGTCGATCGAACGGGGACGATGATCGCCGCTGCCCATTTCCAGAATGGCTTCCAGGATTTGAATCCCGTCGTGGAAATTTACTCGGCCCAAGACGGACAACTGGTTCTGTCCCTTGGACCGGGAAACGATCCAAAGTTCCAACCGTGAAATATCGTTTATGTCCCTGGATATAGACTTAAGCGAATGCCCGATTTCGCCAGGCACTGATCTTATACCAATCGAACCAGCGCCGCGGCCGTATATACGAGCATGAGAGATAGGACGATATTGACCACCGTTTTCAAAAGAGGGTTGTGAAGATAATATTTGATCGTATTGCCAAAAAGTGCCCACAAGGAAGTGGCACAAAAAGATACGAAAGCCAGAAGAAAGCAGGTGATTGTCATTGTCCAGCCAGTGAAGTGGATCGTGGTGGCTGACAGGAATGCTGAAAACAAGGTGAATGCATACACAACGAGTTTTGGATTTAATACATTCAGCATCATTCCTTGAATGAACCCGAGAGGCTTTTCATTTTTTTCTGTAAACCTGTAGCTAGCTCTTAAGATGATGAAAGCGAGATAAAGAATGTAAGCTGCTCCCACATACCGCAAGATGGGTTCCAGGGCGGGAAAGAGATTCAACAGGGACGCAGAAAACCATCCACTTAAGAACATCAATAGAAAAACACCAATTGCCAAACCCAGCTGGTATTTCAACGTGCTTTTATAGCCATGCAATACCGCCATCGAGGCGCTTGAGATATTACTAGGACCCGGAGTAAAGGTTGATATAAAAACGTACGAAAGAATAGGAAACAATCCAGTAGCCATGCTGATCCCTCTAAGTTGTATTGATTACGAGTTAATTTCTTGAGCATATTGACCGGGCGTCGCGCCGATCGTTCTCTTAAAGTGTCGTGTCATGTGGCTCTGACTGCTGAATCCAGACTCCATCGCCACATCCGCCAGCGGCTTGCCCTCCTCAACAAGCTTCTGTGCATGACGAACACGAACATTTTCCAGATACACATAAGGAGGCATGCCTACCTCCGCCCGGAAGACGCGCAGGAGATAATACGGGCTGAGCGCAACGTGTTGCGCTAATTCGCTGAGACTGACACCATTTACAAAGTTTTCTTGAATGTATCTACAAGCTTGTTCCACGAGCTTTTTCTCTCGGCCTAATTTGTGCTCCGTACAGGATACATCCGCATAACGTTTGACAAGCTCAGCCATCACCCATGCGAAGCGCGATTCATACTCAAGAGCGTTAGACGGATTGAAAAGTGCATTATGGAGGGACAAAAGATTCTTCGTCGCCCAGGGATCATCTATTCGAACATCTTTGAAGAAAGGCAATCCTTGATGTCGGCCGGTCAGCGCAGAAGCTGCCGTCTCCATTTGTGAAATTGTGGGGTACAAGGAAAGCATCTCGAAACCCTGCTCATCTGCCGCTTCTCCCGTATGGACGGCACCTGGATTGATCAAGATTACCCCGCCCGGCGGTGTGGCGTAATTCGTTCCTTGATGCAGAAAAGACTGGCGCCCACGCTCGATCAGGCAGATCACAAAATAATCATGGCTATGGCGCGGATAGGCATGCCGAACATAATAGGCGTGCAAAAATCGAAGGTCCAGCTGCGCACTGTATCCTATTTTTGTCCATTCTTTGGGTCGCATGTTTACTTTGTACCATAAACGGACGATGCCTGTCTTGCACAATATTGCTGTGTTTAGCGCATTGTGGAAAAAGCATAGAAATATCTTATGTAATATCATTTCATCCCACGCCGTCTACTCGACATGAACCAACTTCGAACTATCTCTCAAATTATTGAACCCAAAACTGCCATTGAAGGCGCAGGCGTAAAATTGCGCCGATCTATTGCTCCCCGCGTCAGCAATGAGTTCGACCCGTTCCTGCTGTTCGACCATTTTGCTTTTAACGATCCGTTGGAAGGTCCATTGCGTGGTTTCCCCTACCATCCGCATCGCGGCATCGAAACCGTGACCTACATGCTCGAAGGCTCCACCAGCCACCGCGACAGTCTCGGCAACGAGGGCGTCATCGGTCCCGGCGATGTGCAGTGGATGAGCTCCGGGCGCGGCATCCTGCATGAGGAAATGCCGCGGCGCGGTCCCAGCGGAGCGATCTACGGCTTCCAACTTTGGGTCAATTTACCTTCACACCTCAAGATGTCCGAGCCGCGCTACCAGGAGGTCAGTTCCTCGACGATTCCGATGTACGAAAAGGATGGAGTCAAAATCCGCATCGTGGCTGGAACCATAGATGGAATCAGCGGTCCTGTCGAGGATATTGCCGCCGCGCCCCTGTACATGGATGTTCAGCTGGACCTCGATAAAGCATGGACATTTGACATTCCGGCTGGACACACCGCCTTGGCGTACGTTTTCCAAGGTGAGGGAATTTTTTCGGGGGAAACCGTCGAAGCGGTGAAATTGAT
>DATHUN010000533.1:0-4377 GCA_035462205.1 Anaerolineales bacterium | reverse complement strand
TACATCACAGTAAATGGCTGCAGAAAGAGTGGACAAAAAGGCTCCGAGGAATAATGTTGGCTGAATCATTGAGACTCCTTGTCAGATCAAATCTGAGGCGCGGTCAATAATCGTATCTTTCGAGCGCGGCGGGGTAGCTTTGGCAGGAGCCTGTTCAGGGGTCCAAGCCTCAGCAGGTTGCAGGGTGAAATAAAATGTGGAGCCCTTGCCTGGCTCTGAGTCAACCCAGATACGACCGCCATGCCGCTCCACGATCTTGCGGGCAATCGCTAGTCCGATGCCAGTGCCTGGATATTTGTCGGGTGTATGTAAGCGCTGGAAAATGACAAACACGCGTTCTGTATATTGCGGATCGATACCAATGCCATTATCACGAACGAAGAACAGCAAGAGCTCTTCCAAAGGTTGCACACCAATGTGAATGCGCGGTGCCTGTGCACCACGGAACTTGATGGCATTGTCGATCAAATTTGCAAACAAGTCGATCATCTGCGCATCATCGCCGAGTACCGGCGGCAAGAGATCGTGGGTCACGGAGGCATGTGAATCATCAATCATCGGTCGGAGATTTTCCAGCACCTGCTGGAGCGTGTCCTCGAGGTTGACAGGCGCGAACTCTTTGCGGCTCGATCCTATCTTCGAGTACCCATGCAGATCGGCGATCAGGTCCTTCATCCGGTTCACTCCCTCGATGGCATAACCGATGAACTCTTCGGCATCTGCGTCCAACTTGCCCTTGTAACGACGTGCCAATAACTGCACATACCCGGAGACAAGATGCAACGGCTCCTGTAGATCATGGGAAGCAACATAAGCAAACTGCTCCAGTTCCTGATTGGAGCGTTGCAACTCGTCCGTTTTCTGGCGCAATTTTTCCTCGGCGGAGCGGCGATCCGTAATATCGCGCGCCGCGGCATACAATAAATCGTCCTGCAGCGACCGCACGACAACCCAGGCCAGCCATCGGTAGTGACCATCCTTGTGTTGAAAGCGACATTCAAAGCGTCCCGCTTTCGTAGGGGTGACGCGTTGTAGCGCGGCCGTCATCGCCGCAATATCATCCGGGTGAATGAGATTCATGAACAGATACCCGCGCAGGTCGTCGCGTGAATAACCAAGGATCGTCTCCCAGGCTGGATTCAAATCCCGCAGCCGGCCCGCTAAGTCAATGGTGCACAACGGGTCGACACTCAAGTTAAAGAATTGTTGGGCGCGGCGGCGCAGATCGGTTTGCTGTTCCGCCAGCGACTCCGCCATCTTGTTGAACTCGTGCGCCAGTTGGCCGAGCTCATCCTGAGTGGTTTCTGCCAGCCGCAAATCCAGCTCTCCGTTTGCAAAACTTGCCACGCCGCTTTGCATGGCAACGATCGGTCGCGTCAAGCCACGAGCCAGTGCATACGCAATTGCTGCGGCAACCAAAAGTGCGAGGACACTGATAATGATGATGGTCGCGCCAAACTGACGAATGGAAGCAAACGCCTCCGTCCGATCCATTTTCACAACAAGGCATAATTGATGGTCGGGCAGCCAGCGATAGACAACAAACGACGGCACATTGCGATAATCGGGTCCCTCCACCTCGCCGCTTTGCTCCTTCAGGCAGCGCGTGACCGCCTCCGTGTAGACGCCGCGTTGGAGTACGGCCGGGTTGACAATGAAGCGCGGCTGGGTAACGAATAGGTTGGAAGTGTTGACCAGATACGCATCATCGGTTTTATGCAGCCCGGTGCGACGATTGATAATGGCGTTCATTCCTTCCAGATCGAGGCGCGCAGCCAATACACCGACGAGCTGCCCTTCGGCAGTACGCAAGGGTGACGAAACGGTCATGAGACTTGTCTGAAGTGCAATGGAATAGTATAGGTTCTGAACGTAGGGACCAGTTTTACCGTTCTTGAAAAATGCCTCATCCTCCCTGAATTTCCCCTCCTCGCTTGGCGTGGTCGAAGCAAGCACCTCCCCGGTGATTGGATGAATCAAGCTGACTTCCAGGAATTCTCCGCTCACCAGGCGTGGTTCTACGTCGGCAACAAACTCCTTGCGCGCTTGCTGAAAATCGGTAGACGAACGGGAAGCGTTCGTGAGTGTGACAGCCTCTACGACAGTAGAGGGATCCTCGGCGAAGGCGACAATGTCGGTCCGCTTCTCTGCTACCCACTGATTTAGAGCAGCCTCCTTTTCCAAGGCGGTGGCTTGTAATTCTGAAACGGCAGCCGTCCTGAGTGCATCCTGTCCACTGAAATACGCGAGCAGACCTACCCCCGCCAGCAAGGCTATTGCATACAAGATCAATACCAGAGTAAAGCGCGGCGTAAGTTTCACTTGCCGTAAATTTCCTTTAAGAATTGCATGGTATACACTTGTTCAATGTCCAGGGGGCCAGTCAGCGCGCCTTGCTGGCGCAACGTATCTTCCATCGTCTTCCAGCGTTCCGCGTTCATCCAGCCAATATCATCCTCGCCCGTATTTACAAGCGGGATGGTCCGAATCATCTTATCCACTTCGAGATCTGGGTCCGCATCTGGTTGGTATTTTTGCACGAAAGAACCGACCATCTCCGGATGCTCCAAGGCATACTTCCAGCCTTTGAGAGTCGCCAGCAGGAAGCGTCGTACCGTGTCAGGATGTTCAGCGATGAAGTCGTCCATTGTAATCAATATATCGCCGTAGAAATGGATGCCATAATCATCTGGCGAGATGATATTGATCTCATAACCAGCATTCTGAACCTCGAACGCAAAAACATTGATATAGGCACCCCAGACCGGTACATCGCCAGAGGCAAACCGTTTGATATCGGAGGGCAGAGAAACAGTTTCATACTGATTGGGCTCGATTCCTATTTTGGTCATCAGGGCCCGCAACGTCTGATCGATGGTCACGGCTGTTCGAATTTTTTTCCCAACAAAGTCCTGGGGACGAATAATCCCCGAATCAGCCAAGCTAAAGAATATGATCGGGCTGCGCCGGTAGATCACAGCAATACTGCGCACCGACAAGCCTTGGGCTCGAGCCAGGATAGCATCTGCCGGTTGTGCCACACCAAATTGAGCTGCGCCTTTCGCAACGGGTGAAATAAAATCCACCTCTGGTCCGCCCTCAATAAACGAAACATCCAGGCCTTCATCTGTAAAATAACCCTGCTGGTCAGCCGCATAGAATCCGGCAAATTGCGCCTGATGCAACCAGGAGAGCTGCACAGCGATTGGAGTACGTTTGGAAGTAGTGGAGCTGGGGGAACATGCCGAAAATGCAAGAGCCGATAGCAGGAGCAATATCGAACAAAAGAGAATCCGGCTGATTCGGCGGGTATCAAAGCACAGAGTTAAAGTGAAACCCATTTGTTCTCGGGACGGCTGAACACTGATGGAGCGTTAGCGGTTCACAGACAATATAAGAGTTTATTCAAACCTGCCGGCTTGTACCAAATAAGGATACATCTCCATTGGAATGGCTGAGGCCTTCTTAACTCTTCTGTTGGCACGATGGAGGGGCAACGCTGCTATCGAAATAATGCTGAAAATTTCAAGAAAAAAGTCAGATAAGCAAAATATACAACCATTCCCGCTGCGGCGCAAGGATTACTCTCATTTTGTAACAAATTGATACGATGCTGTCTACTCAAATATGAATTGGCAGCAGAAATAAAAAACCGTGCTGAGAAAGCACGGTATGAAGTTAATCGAGGATCGTTTTATTCACACGCGTTCTGGCTGCCGGACAATCAATACCAGCGCAATCCCTGTAACCGCCCCAGCTACCAATCCACTGACCACGGCCACGAACGAGGTGCTGGTGACCGGAGGAATGGCTGGATCATTGAAAAACAAATTCAGCGCAGCCTGGCTCAGGTAAAAACCTGCGGTCCAGCCGATCACATTCGCAACGATCCACATCCACAGGTGTGGAATTTCCCGGCGCAGAATCGGCCATTGCACAACGGCAATGATCGCGCCGAATAGAGCGTAGCCAAGCAAGCCACCGAAAACAGAACTGGCGAGGAGATTGATTAACAAAAGACCAAGCGCATACCCAACTGCCCAACTTGTACCGGCTGCCAGGATCCAATCATGACTGTTGATTACATAATTGCGCAAGACTGCCCATTGTGCCAAGCCAATCAGAAAACCGGCCAGCACGGGGACAATGACGCGTGCCCATTGAATATCGAGCACATTAACTAAAAGGAGGGCCGGCAAAAAACCGATCAGCATTCCCACGGCAGTTGCCAGAGTCCACGACAACCACAAACCAAATTCATTGCGCTGTACTTTTGCCTCATCGATGTCAATCGTCCTATTCATTCCATACTCCTTCTACGTGATTATGGCTCGCTTCAATAATCTCACCGTGCTTAACGTCACTAAAACCCTCTTT
>DATHUN010000532.1:0-1951 GCA_035462205.1 Anaerolineales bacterium | reverse complement strand
GGTGACTTAAGAGCATCAATCATCTTCATGCCGATGGTGGATGTCGGGCATGTGCCCGTGCTCGTGCTCGGTGCGGGGATGCTCGTGTTCGTGCGAATGAGTCATGTCAGCTTCATCATGTGCATGAAACTCATCATGGCTATGTCTATGTTCGTGAACCACCGGCATGTGGATGTGAAAATGGGCATGCTCCTCATTCGCCAATAACAATGCGCCTGCGATCATCAACACTGCGGCGATGCCAAATAAAAATGTGATCGGGTCATTAAAGATTAGAATGGACAGAAGGACGCCGGCTAGCGGCGCTGTTCCGTATAACGCGCTGGTACGCGCGGCGCCGAGTCCACGCATGGAGTAGATGAAGAGCATCGTACTGAGTCCATACGAGACGAATCCGAGCAGGAGAATGCTCAGGCTGGTGGTCCAGGCTGGGAGTTCCTGACCGAGAACTAGTCCGAGAAGGAGCGAGAATATCCCGGCAACAAGTCCCTTCCAGGCGACGATCGTCAACGGATCCTTGGCGGAGATGTTACGGGTGAAGTTATTATCCAGGCCCCAGAGGATGCAGGCGCCAAGTACCCCGAACGCGCCGGGTGACATTCCCCAATTGCTGCCGAAATTTGTAGAAAGCAAAATACTCGCAACTGTAATGGCAAAGATCGCGCCCAGCGCGCGGCGGCTGATCGATTCCTGGAAAAAGAATAATGCAATCAGCGTTGTCCCGACACCTTCAAAGTTGAGCAACAACGACGCTGTGGATGCCGGCGTGTTCTTCAAGCTAATCATCAGAAGGATCGGGGCGAGAATTCCGCCAGAGACGATTGCCCCGGCCAGCCATGCCACATCTGGGCGCTTGATACCGGCTTCGTTTTGATTCGATGTCAATCGTTGGTAAAGTTTGATGAGTGCAATCCCGGTCCCGCTGCCAAGGTATAAGAATGCCGCCATTAGGACAGGTGGGACATCCCCCAAGAGCAACTTTGAAATCGGAGCACTTGCACCGAAGAATAGTGCCGCCAACAAGGCTTGCAGGATGAAACCGAGATTTCTATTCATTGCCCCGACATGCTTTTCATGTCAAATAAGTGGTTTGCCAGCGGGATGATATTGACCAATGGCTCTTCATAGGGATGAACGCTTCGTATCACCTGGATGGCTTCATTCACCAGTTCACGCTTGCAATTCACCTCCACTTTATATTCCTCAGTTTCTTTGATCTCACCAATTTCCCCGTCAAACGGATTCGCGCCAGGTAGCGGTCGAAAGAAGCCGCGCACAGGGACCATGGCTACACAATGATCGTAATCCCCGATCCGTCCAACGCCAATCTTTGCCAGCTCATCTCGGACTTTGAACGCATATTCCTGCGGGACAAAAATTTCGAGTTTGACGTCTGTAAAGTCTTCCATACGTTACTCCTCTAATTGCTTCCATTGTACGGGATGGATTTGCACATGGATTTCCCATTCCTGCTCAAGAATGGCATAGAGCAACGCATCCCAATACTTACCTTTGAAATACTCTTTTTCACGCAGGCGACCTTCAAGCTTCATGCCGAGCTTCTCCAGCACGTGCGCCGAACCGGTATTCTCGGCGACGCAATCTGCCCAGATGCGGTGAACGCCAAAATGTTGGAACCCAAAATCGACCATCGCATGGGCGGCCTCGGTTGCATATCCTTGGTTCCAGTAATCTGGATCAAATTCATAGCCAATATTCGCCTCTATTTCGCCTGCTTTATCCATACGCACGCCGCAATTACCAATCAGCTGATGATTCGATTTCAGTACAACTGCCAGTTGATATTTGAGGCGCGGCTTTTGTACTTGCTGGTCCAAAAACCAGCCAACGAAATCTTGTACAGCATCGGGCGTTCGTTCTGTCCAGGGGTTATAACGTAAATAGAGCGGATCGGATTGATATTCCAACACCCGCTGCCAATCATTTTTGA
>DATHUN010000531.1:0-19617 GCA_035462205.1 Anaerolineales bacterium | reverse complement strand
GAATACTTCGGACAACTCATCGATATTATCCACGATTACGGGGGAGATGTGGTGAAATTCGCCGGCGACGCGGTCATCGCTGTCTGGCCAATTGTCGCCGATGATCTCGCGGCCGGTGGCACGGGCGCGACTGTTCTCATTTCGCGCGCCGATCAATGGCAGTGGACGATGCGGGCGGCCGAATGCGCGATCACCGTCCGTGAGAGACTCAGCAATTACCAGGTAGAGGATGCCAGCCTGTATCTCAAGCTGGCGCTCAGCACAGGCAGTATTACCTCCGTTCATGTAGGGGGGGTGTTCAGCCGATGGGAGTTCCTGCTGGCCGGAAATCCTCTTGTAGAACTGGGTATTGCCAATACGCTCGCCAAAGCCGGGGAGATTTTAGTCACGCCCAGTGCCTGGCGATTGATCCGGAATGACTGCATTGCCACGCCGATCGAATTTGAGTTGAAGGACGCGATTGCGCAGGGTGGACAGTTGGAAAGATTGAACAAGCCGTCCTCGGTCCTCACGCACTATAAAAAAATCCCGATCCCTGTGGGTGCCGATACTTCTTTGCGTGCCTATATTCCCGGTGCCATCATCAACCGGCTGTCGGCCGGCCAAAGCAGCTGGATCGCAGAGCTGCGACGGGTCAGCGTTCTTTTTATCAACCTTCCGGACGTCGACCAGACAACCAAACTCGAGGTGTCTCAAAATGTGGCGCGTTTAATCCAACGCGCAATTTATCGCTACGAGGGTTCCATCAATAAGATCAACGTGGATGACAAAGGAATCACAATCGTTGCCGCGCTCGGTTTGCCACCATTCTCGCACGAAGATGACCCTGCGCGGGCGGTGCAATCCGCGTTGATGATTCGCAAGGAATTAAACCAACAAAACGTCCGTAGTTATATCGGGGTCACGACCGGTCGAATCTTTTGCGGATCGGTGGGCAATGAAACACGGCGCGAATATACGATCATCGGTCACGCCGTGAACCTATCGGCGCGTTTGATGGGTGCAGCCGGTAAGATGGAATCACTGCGCGAGCAATATGGTATTCCGATCCTGTGCGACCGTACTACGTATGAAAGCGCCAAGGACTCGGTGGAGTTCGAGTCCCTTCCGCCTCAGTACGTCAAGGGGCGGGCGGAGCCGGTTGAGGTTTTCCATCCGCTGGAGTTGCAGAAGAGCGTCATCCGCCCGAAGACTGAGCTGATCGGTCGTCAAGAGGAGAAAGCTCTGCTCGCGAATGCTCTACAGGAGTTTTCGCGTGGTGAGCCGCACCAGACGATCATATTTATGGGAGAGGCCGGCATTGGAAAATCGCGGATGTTTGAGGATCTCGTGCGCCAGGCTGAATCGCTGGATGTGGATTTGTTTCGGGGCAGCGGCGATGCGATTGAGAAGAATAATCCATATTATGCCTGGCGGCCTGTGTTTAACAAGATCTTCGGCATCGAAGATTTGATTGCGCGGGCTGAGTATTCTGACGAGGCAACCAATACCATTCGCAGCAATGTGGTTGCAAAGTTGAATGAGATTGACCCGGATCTGGCACGTTATGCACCGCTGCTCGACGTAATGCTGCCCATTCAAGTCCCAGATAACGAGCTGACCTCAGCGATGACGGGCGAGATCCGCGGCAGTAATATTCGTGAGTTGTTGACGAGTCTACTCGCCTTGGAGGCAAGTAAGCGCCCTCTGGTACTTGTAATGGAAGATCTGCACTGGTTTGATTCGGCCTCCTGGGCATTGCTGTTGGACGTGCAGCAAAAGGTGCATCCGATTTTGCTGGCTTTGAATACACGTCCGCTTAGTGAACCGGCGCCACTCCAATTTAAACAAATCCTGGATTCTAATGGAGCGCGCCTGGTTAGGCTGGAAGTGATGAAGCTTGACGATGTGGAGGCACTCGTTTGCCAGCGTTTGGGTGTGAAATCCGTTCCTCCCATGATCGGGCGCATGATTCGCGAGAAGTCGGAGGGGCATCCGTTCTTCGCCGAAGAGCTGGCGTACGCCTTGCGAGATTCGGGAATCCTGATCATCGAAAATCAGGAATGCCGGCTCTATTCGCGGCTGGTCAATTTTGAAGACCTGACGTTGCCCGACACGCTGCAAGCGGCCATCACCAACCGTATCGACAGCCTGGATCCGTCCCAGCAGCTGACCTTGAAAGTCGCCAGTGTAATCGGACGCATCTTCGCGTTTCGCGTTCTGCAAGCAATTCACCCGATTGAATCAGACAAGCCCGCGCTGCGCGAGTACATGGAGAATCTCACCCGCCTCAGCCTGACCCTCATCGATGCGGAGGCGCCCGACTTGGCGTACATTTTCAAGCATGCTGTCACGCAGGAAGTGGCCTATAACCTGATGCTCTATTCGCAGAGGCGACAGCTGCACCAGGCGGTTGCCGAATGGATCGAGGAAAGCAACAAAAATAATATCGAGTCGTTTTATAGCCTGCTTGCCTATCACTGGGCGCAAGCGGCTGAAATGCCCGATTCGCTGCGTAATCATCTTGCCATCCGCAAGGCGACCGAGTATCTCGAAAAAGCGGGCGAGCAGGCAATGAACAACTATGCCAACCAGGAGGCGGTCGAGTTTTATACCCAGGCACTAGCATGGGATATGCAGCTGCCTAAGCCAGAAAATAAGCAGGCCCTACAGGATCGCCAGGTCAGGCGGGCGCGCTGGCACAGTCGGATTGGACTCGCACATTATGGATTAGGCTCTCTGCCGGATTGCGATAAGCATGTTCGCGAAGCCCTGCGCTTATTGGACACTCCTTTCCCGAACTCCAACCTGCAACTGGCGCTAGGACTGATCCCGCAAATCATCCGCCAGGTTTTCCATCGTTTCTTCCCGGCGCGATATAGCGGCATGATCAAAAATGAAAAGGAGCGCGAGGTTGCCATCGAGGTCTCACGTTTGTATGAATTTATGTCGCGCGTCTATTTTTATTCTAGCGAGACCTTACCTATCATCTATACGGTTTTGCGATTTGTGAATGAGGCAGAGCGAACGGGAACAACGCCGGAGCTGGCGACTGCCTATTCGAGTCTGGCAGTGTTGCTGGGATATGCCCAACTACACGGATTAGCGGAAGTCTATCTAAGACGCGGGACAGCCGTGGCGCGCACGGTCAATGAGCCATCGAATATCATTACTGTCGATGTCGTGACGGCTGTGTATAAATTGATGATTGGCAAATGGGACGAGACGCGTACGCTTGCTTCAGAAGCGAAAGTCTTGTGTGAAGAATTAGGTGACGATCGCCAGTGGGGAGATAGCACCGTCGTCATTGCGGAGAGTGCCATCATCTCCGGCGATATTGAGTCTGCATTGAAAGTGGAACAAATCCTCCTGGAAGATGCCCGGCGCCGACGAAATCCTCTTCAACAATGTTGGGCATTATTTGGGGTTGCTGCAATGAGTATCCGACGAGGAAACGAAAAGCCAGCTATCCCGATGTTGGAAGAGGCACTGCAGATTTTGGCGGAACTTCCGAATCTCGCCTCCTCAATCAATACGAACGCGCAGCTTGCCCTGGCTCATTTCCGTTTGGGAGATCAGGCAAAAGCGCTGAGCTATGCCCAGACTGTCCTGGACCTAGCCGCAGATATCGCGCCAACGGTATATTCCCTGCATATTGGGTTTTCATCTGTTGCCCAGGTATATTTTGAATTATGGGAACAGGCGCTTCAAAACTCCAGTACAAATGTGGATGCTCAGCGCTATCGGAAATTAGCCGAAAAGGCAATTCAACTGCTGCGCAAATTTCGGAACATGGTGCCCATCGGTCAACCGTTCCTTGCCTATTACCAGGGATGGCATCAATGGTTGAGTGATAAACCGCAAAAGGCAATTCAATCCTGGCAAAGGGGATTGGAAGCCGCACAAAAATTCAACACCCTGTATGAAGAAGGGCTGCTGCGTGCCAGACTTGCCAACGTTTTGAAGGACAGCCCTGATCAACAGCGAGAACATCTCGAACGCGCCTGTCAAATTTTTGACGAAATGGGTGCGGCGCGCGATTTGCAGACATTGAAAGCTCTCGAGATCAAACCAAGTTAACTGCTCCAAGCAGGGGAGTTCTCAGGTAACCCAGGCGCTATAATTCGGACTTTAGATCCTGCATTGCCTGCTTCCCAACCAGAGCTGATAAAAAGCAAAGCAGAGCGATTCCCTGCGCGATGTACCACCACATTCAGGATTGCCCTACAACCTCATAGTGCACGACGGTGGGTTCAAACTCCAGTAGGAAGTCTTTATCTTCCGGATAGTATTTCGCGGTTTCCACATCCTCGCCGGCAAAGCCTTTGATCGACTCGAGATCTTTCCAAAAGGTAAGCGTGACAAAATGTGTGACGTCACCTTCGGTCCGCTCCAAGATATGAACGCTGATATTGCCTTCCACCGATTGGTAATCCGGAATGGCGCGTCCAATCGTGAACTCTCGATATGCCTCTGCTTTAGAGGCGGGAACTCTGCCATGCCACATTCTGACGATCATGGTTGACCTTTCTCAAACTAGAAACTTCTAGAATGAACTTTCACTCATCTTTTGCAATCGTATTCTCTTCGAATGTAAACTTGGTGGGGTTTTCTGTGAACGACGTCCAGGCGATGCACTGCCGTGGTGTGAATGCATATAGTCCGCCGTTATCCCATTGGTGAGGCTCCGGAGAGTATCCAAGTTGGGCATATTTTTCGCGATAGGCTGTCACGAGCTTAGCAGCCAGCTCAGCAGTTGGTTTGCCAGCGGGGCCAGAAATCCCTTCGAGGATCACGACCTGAGCTCCGCTTTCCAGGTGAACAGAAACATTTGGGTTGGACTCGATGTTGTGATTATGACGAGTTTCCGGGCTACCATCGTAATAGATTTTGCCATCCACATACACTCCCCAGCGTGGGATGACGTGTGGTCTGCCATCCGGGCGGACAGAGCACAGCCAATAGTTTTGGGAATCCGTTAATTGCGTGGCGACCCAGCTCCAGTCCACGTAAGAAGCGGGGTTGTCCACGTATCCCTTCGGGAATTGCGGGCGGGAAACTTTTGGAGTTATCATGCGGCAAACTATAAAACAAATCCCCCTAATTCGCAAATGTTTCCCTTTAGAAGGGCGGGCGCATGAGTTGTCCGTTCTCCTGATGCTCTGGAAAAGGGAAGAAGCGCGCCCATAACAAGCCACAATAATAGCCAACCCACGCTACGACAATACCACCGACCACATCCACGATGTAATGCTGGTGCGTAAATAATGTCGAAAAGGCAATAATTACGGGAAGCAAAATCCAATAAAATTTATAGCGCGGATACCAGAGATTGTAGAAAAGCGCCAGCAGCACGGTAATATATACATGTCCGCTGGGAAAGGCATTGTAGCGTCCGCCATTTTGATGGATGAAATTTAATAGCCGGGAGGCAAAATCAGACCCGGGAATATGTTCCGCCCTTACATAGGTAGGAAGGAAAATGAATGTCGAGACAGCCAGTGTGCATGTAATCAAAGCGGCCGCGATCAGCGAACGAAACAGGTGATCGTCCATCTTGAAGATCGCCCAGAGAGCCATAGAGATCCAGACGAGATAGCACAGCACGTAGGGTACTACCCAGATTGCCCACACAGGAAAAACATCGATCGGCAGCTTTGGCTCGATGCCGCCAAACGTGCGATTACTTGTGGGAATATAAAAAGATTGCACACACCAAACCAGGACTAAGAGCAAAACTCGTTTCCCGATCGACAACGTCTGTTGGCGTGGAATTCCTTTTTTTATTTGTTTTACTTGACTGCTCATAAACTCTGCCTCTAGAACCGATTTCTAATGAGACTAATTAAACATACGAGCGGCAAATTGCCTTGCTACGGCACAATCACAGCTCGTACATCGCTAGTGAACTGCTCGAGATCGTCGAGTCGCTGGTTGATCGAGTTCGCATCAAGGGCAATAACCTGCGATACTACATGGGAAGTGTCCAAAATGTTTCTACGTGCCATGTCAATCAGCAACGGCAATTCCTGTAAAAGATGATCGTTCGATCCGATGACTTCTGCTTCATAACCAATGAGCGTGGCATAAGGATCCACCTCGAGTGTGGCGCGGCTGATGCCAACGATCACCGCGCGTCCCAGTACGCCCAATGATTCTACGGTTTGCTTCATCGTACTTTGCAAACCAATCATCTCCAGGGCAACGTCCACGCCTTTGCCTTTGGTCAGTCGACGGATTTCTTCCACGGCATCACAGCGGCCGGCATCAATGGGGATGGCGTCGTATTCTGAAGCGAGCTCGAGCTTGTCCTGTTTGATATCCACAGCGTAAACTTCAACCGCACCCATTGCTTTTGCGAGCTGGATGGCTGACAAGCCGAGTCCACCCACGCCGAAGACTGCTACCGTTTCTCCGGCTTTGATCCGTCCTTTGCGCAGTGCGTGCAAGGCGGTTGCGGATGCACACATCAGCGTCGCACCAGCCTCGAACGGGATCTCCTCTGGCAGCGGGATTGCGTTGCGTGCCGGGACTGCCACATATTCCGCGTAACCACCATCTACATGATGACCAAGCATTTTAACCGTCGTACAAAATTGTTCGTTCCCTGTACTGCAATAGTAACAATCCCCGCAGCTGATGTTGTAATGCAAGGCAACACGATCGCCTGCTTTGACTGTACTTACCTGCGCGCCTGTCCATTCCACTTCTCCGGCGACTTCGTGTCCCAGCGTGATGGGTAATTGTCCCATGCTCGATCTTCCGGCACGATAATGTGCATCGGAGTGGCAAATTCCTGCGGCGCGAACGCGCACCAAAATATCCTTTTCTCCGATTGATGAAATGGGGATTTCTTGCAACTCTAAAGGCTGGCCTGGTTCTACCATGCGAACGGCTTTCATCGGTGACCTCCTAAATTTAGCGTCGGGACAGGTAGTTGACCGTCCCTTATCGTTACACGGGATTTCTTGCCCAGCGAGCGATACTCCGAATATCTTCGGGCGTTGTCCGGCAACAGCCGCCGATGAGACGCGCACCTGCCCGGAACCAGTCCTTTGCTTCCTCACCAAACGACTCGTAAACGGGATGTCCATCCCAGTCATTTTTCGCAGCGTCGTAAACTTCCCCGGAATTGGGATACACGAGGATCGGCTTGTTCGTTGCCTGGCGTGCTGCACGGATCAAAGCTGGAATAAATTTTGGCGATGTGCAATTCACCCCCACCGCCGCCACGAACCGACTCGCTTCGACGGCACGTACACAATCCTCGAGTCGTTGCCCTTCATTGACATGGACTTCATCGCGGCAACTAAAACTGATCCATGCGTTAATGCTGTGAAACTCATCCAATAATTTGGTCAGCGCCTGTGCCTCCAGGAGGCTGGGAATGGTCTCGCAGGCCAAAATATCCGCGCCTGCTTCGATAAGGTCTTCCATGCGCGGGCGATGAAAATCCATTAATTCTGCTTCGGTTAAACCATAATTGCCGCGGTATTCCGAGCCATCCGCCAGGTACGCGCCATAGGGTCCCACCGAGGCGGCAACAAACGGCTTGGCTCTCGCGACACGGTTCGACTCGTCAGTCCAGAATTCGTCACGCGCCTCTACCGCCAGTCGCACGGATTTTTGGATCAGGTCATGAGCTTGCGTTTCGCTGAGTCCCCGCCGCATCAAGCCTTCCATGGTGGCTTGATAACTAGCGGTGATTGCACAGTCCGCACCGGCTTTGAAATAATCGGAATGGACTTGTTTGATTTTCTCGGGTTGTTCGAGCAGAATCTTTGCCGACCACAAGTCATCGTGGAGATCGCAGCCGCGGCGTTCCAACTCGGTGGCGAGGGCGCCATCGATCACCAGGACCGGATAACGGTCCAGAATGGATGTGATGGGATTCATGCAGACGAGGATACCATAAAGATTTTTGCGATTGCAATTTAGCTAAAAACAAATTTATCCAGGAATGTATTACGAAATTTGCCTTGTGGATCGTAGTCTTGCAAGAGTTGTCGAAACTCGGGTAATTTTTTACAAAGCGATTGCAGCCGCGCGGGCTCCATCGTGAACAACTTGCCCCAGTGTGGTCGAGCATCGAACTGGGCGAGCACATCTTCGATAAGCGGTAGTACTTGTCTGACAGCCTCCCAGTCCTGTTTCCAAGTGAAGTGAATCGCCACACAATCCTGTTCATAGCCGGGACTCATCCAAAGATTGTCTCGCGCGATCGTGCGCACCTCCGACACCTGCAGGAGCGGAACTATGTATTTCCGTAATTGATGGATGACATGCAACGCGGGAATTGCATACCGGCGCGGAAAAATATATTCACTCTGCAATTCCTCACCACTGCTCGGCGTGAACTCCAGACGAAAGTGGGGGAGACGCTCATGCCATGGACCACAGATTCCCATTTGCTCGGTACAATTTTCGGCAGAAAGCATGGGAATCGGGTGGAGATGAGTCCTGGCAAGCTTTGCGCCGAACAGCTCTGGTTCGGCTTTGATCGAAACGCCATCCGGTATATGTCTTTTCAACCAGACCTGATTAAACGTGGAGTTGCTCCAATCCGTGAACAAGCTGACGCTATATCCGCTTGCAGTGAGCTCGTCGAAATGGGACTCGAGATGCGTGAGAGGCAAATTCTCGTACACATCCTGCTGCATTTGAAAACTTGGAGAAATAGCCAGGGTGAGCTTTGTGACGATACCCAGACCGCCAAGATTGACAACCGCACCGTCAAATTGTTCATGAGCATGAGAGAAATGAATCAATTCCCCGGTAGCGGTGATAATTTCCATCTGCGCAACTGCCGCGGCTAGATTTTTATTGCGGTCTCCGGAGCCATGTGTTGCGGTCGCGCAAGCTCCCGCGATCGAAATATGTGGCAGGGAGGCTAAGTTGTGTAGCGCAAAACCTTCCCGATCCAGCCAACTGCAAAGCTCTCCATAGCGGACTCCTGCTTCCACCGTGACTGTACCCTGCTCGCGATCCAATTCGAGAATCTTGTCGAAGCGCTTAAGCGAGATCAGCTCACCCGGCGAGTCGGCAATCGCATTGAACGAATGCCGCGTTCCCAGTGCCTTGAGCTTTTCGCTGCGATTAACAATTTCCTGGACCTGCTCAATTGTCTCAGGCTCACGAATTTGCCTTGCTTGGTAGAAATAATTCCCCGCCCAATTGCTAAAATTTTGAATTGTTTTCATGCGTTTATGCCACTCTCCGCTTTGCAAAACCAATCAGCCAGCGACCCGCGTACAGACCCATTATGGCTACAATAGCCACCAGCCACCCGGGAAACCCTAAATCCAATCCGCCGACGATGATAAACCCTTCCAAGAGGGAGATCAGCGTAAAGCCGATGTGCTCCACGTAGCCAAGCTTCCAGTCGTTTTGTTGTGCGGCAAATACAACACCTGCGCCCCAAGCGCGGAAGAGCATAAAAAGCGCTAAGCCAAGCAGCCCTGGAAAGACTATCTGCTCTACGTCAGAATACTCGCCCCAGGATACTACGATCGCGCCGGTCAACAAAAGCGCCATTGCCACCAGACTCCATAAATAGAGATAGAAAAGCGAACGACTTGAGAAGTACTTCGGTGAAATGATCAATAAACATCCCGCCAAAAAGGCTAGGGTTGCAGTCACCGCATGGAGAAGAATCAGGATACCGTGCATGGACGGAGTCTCCATTATTCACTTCCCTTCAATAGTTTGCGATGAGCACCGCGTCAATAGACCATTACTCATCGATAGCGACGACTTTGGCTGCCCAGGGACAGTAACGATCGGATGTGATCACGCTTTTCTCCACGTCGGATGGGCGACCATCGCATACTTCGGTGGTCAAATCCGCAAACTCCACCGAATCCGGATCGATGTGCCAGCTGTAGCCCACGTTTACATCCGGATCGCCGCGGACCACAATGCCATTCGGGATATTCGGCGCCTCTTCACCCGCTAGAAGCTTGTGAGCGATTTCGATATCGGCTGGGTCGGTCAGGCGAATTTTATATTGCTCATTCTCGACTTGAAATGTGACCACTACACCATCTGGCTTTGGTGTGGAAGTAGCTGGACCTGCGCAGGAGGGGAGTAACACTAAGCTCAGCATGATGAAAATCCATTGATAGCACCGATTCATAGGCAAATCTTCCTTTTAGCTCTAAGGCTAATTCTAAAAATCTACATGTAAGTTTAGTTGATAAAAGTGCCTGCGCTCGATTGCACAGAGGGGAGCACGTCTATATTATCTTCTTAATAGCCATTGTTCGAAAAAGTCAACCAGCCTTCTTTGGTAGCGACGCGGGTTATCTAGGTAAATTGCTAAGTGAGCAGCATTTTCTTCCAGCCACAAAAAGCGTGGCTCTTTTGCAGCGTCAAATAACTTTTCGCCAGCATCCGGTGGCGCAACGATGTCGGCAGTGCTATGGACGATATACACAGGTCGTGGACTAATCTTGGCAATGTCGTCCAACGGGCTCACCTCTTGGAGGCTGATTCCTGTTTCTTCCTGCGCGATGAATTTGGCGAGTGGATTGATGAATGGATAGGGGACGAGGAAATCAAACTCGTCGTCCAACGAGTCGAAGGAGCTATCCACAAAGAGCGCTTCAATCTGCGGATATTGTGCGGTGGCGCGAATCAATGTTGCTCCGCCCATCGAGCCGCCCCAGGCGCCGACGTGTCGTACCTCCGTTTGTGCCAAAGCGTAATCCAGCGCGGCTTTGACGTCGAGCACTTCCAGATAGCCAATTGTGGAGATCTCGCCGTCGCTTTCCCCGTGCGCCCGCGCATCCCAAGCAAGGACTCCGAATCCTTTTTTGGCGAGCATTTCATAGACCCATTCGGGGCGATTATCACCATATCCGTGGGCAAGGAGAATCACCGCGCCATTCTTAGGAGGTGTGTACCACGCGGACAGCCGTATTCCATCTTCTGTCATCAGGTTAACAAGCTGATACGAAACCTTGTATTTCCTGAGCGTATTGCCCGGCGGAATCAGCCGCGGCGGATGCAGTGCATTCTGTACCTCGGCAACGCTAAGAATAACAAGCAATCCAAACAATCCAATCATTGCCTTGGCAGTCCAGCCTACTACGGATCGAAAGGTGAAATTCGAGAGGAACAGTTTCACAGTCTCTCAGAACCCTACGTCATCAAGTCTTGTTTAACAACTGTCTTTTCTATCACTTTGTTCCGCGCGCCATTTCTTCAATATCTTTTTGAACCACTCGGGAGCATTGTCTTCATACTCCCTGCGTTCGTCTTCCGACATGGGAATTTTGTGACGGTTCGCCTCCTCTGCCTTGCGGAGTTGCTCTGTAAGCGGCGGTACATCCCAGGCTTGCCTTTCTTCATCTGTTGTGGATGGATCGACGTCCCAGAGCCTATCCTTTGTTCCATCGTATATGTAATTTGTCCCATACTTTTGCGGCTTGCCCTGGTACATTTGCCAGCGATCATAACTGGCGGCTGCCAGCCAGCGTGCGGGCCGGTAACTGAGCTCACTTGCGCGAAGCGCCAACCGATGAGCGTTCTCAGCGTCTTCTTGTGTTTCTCCATGATTCATGATCCATGCGGCATGGTAATAATCTTCTGCAGCATGCAATTCCTGATCAGTAACGATCTCCATTACGCGTTCCCGGCGTTGTCGATCACGGGCACGCATCGCTTTATATTCAGCGGTATTGACCTTAGCTTGGTTAGCGTGTTCCTCCCGATCCAATTGATATAAAGACAGTAATTCATTGTTCATTAGAGCTGCCTACACATGGTATTGCTCCCACAGCGTGTTGTGACTACCGATGCGAAAGTGTGTCTCTGTACCAGCCAGAATAGCTTCCCAATCAATCATTTCTGCCAACTCTTCCCCGTATTTCAATAGCCGTCCGATCGTTCTGGTGTCATCCAGGCCTATATTTTCTCTTAATTCCGTATCAATTCGGTAAAAGATCATCTGAGGAAAATGGCGTTGTGTGATCTCGGTCTGTTGCTCGCCCGGGGATTCCAGCAACTCATCCAAGACCCATTCCAACCAGCCGCCGATCCAGCTTGGTTTTCTTCGGTGTTTGAATCTGCCGGTTCCCAAAGAAACAGTGATTGTTTCCCCCGGCGAGTATCCTGGAGTGTAATCGAATGCTTCGATACATGCCTGATAAACGGGATTCCCGGTGACTCCTACAGCGCCATCCACTAAAGTCCCTACTCGTTCACAGGTGAGAGGTGTGGAAGTCTCAGCAATAGTCCAGGGCTGAAAGTAAGTCGGTGCCGCGGCGGAGGCAGTTGTGCAATCCACGATGCCTAGGCGGCCCGTGCAGCTCGAGTTTTTTGAATTATCCCGTACAAAATACCAGGGCATCCCATCGGAGATGCGCTTGGCTGTGAGAAGTATATCGATGGGCGAGTCGTTCAAGGTCCAGGAGTGTGCAGGATCGATTGCCTCAGCGATTAAGTCATGAAGTACTTGCGTGGAGTACATGTAGCCGAACAGAGTCCGCTTCAGCATTGTCCACGGATAGCGAGCGAGCATTTCCCGGGTTCGGTTGACATAAAAATCGAGGATGCGTGTGGCAGGAACACCCGCCACTATTGCAGTCGCGATAATGGCACCTGTGGATGTGCCCGCGACAAACGAAAAGATGTCACGAGTGAGCTTTCCGGTTGTTTTTTCAAGCTTGACCAAAGCGACTGCTGGGATGATGCCACGTAGACCACCGCTGTCAATCGATAAAAGATACCGTCGAGGCACTGTATCTCCTTAGAGGTTTATGATCACCAGGGATTATTCTTCAGGAAACCCGCGAAACACTCCATCTTCATGGACAGCATCGGCGAACTCTTCAAAGTCCATATTTGCAATGGATAGATTGTTCTCAATGCCCTGTATTTGCTGGGGGAGCGCCCGGAACTCGCGTGTCGGTTTGTCGAACAGATCAATAACGAGCAGGGGATGCTCTGGGTTTGAGATCGTTGCCCGGTCAGCAACGATGATGAAGCTATGATTATAGTCTGGAGGAAGGAGTTCCAGTAATTGCTTTGTGGTGAGGTCGGCGTATGCTGGATCGTCAATGAACTCTACATAGGCACGGAATTGCAGTATACCGACAGGCTTTTGGATTTCGGCACGGATTTCGTCCCAAGCGGCTGGATCGGAAAAATCGGTGCGCAGAACAGGTGCATTTTCAGGGTCGGGCATTGGCTTCATATGATTTCCTTTGCCTTAGCAATTTGACACTATCACCGGATGCGTTTCAGAGCAATTCTTAGATGAAGAGTTGACTGATTCACTTTCGTCGTCTGCATTCCCATTTCATAACGCAAGGTGTCACCTTCGAGCTCAAATGTGCGCGCAGAAGAAACCATACGCGGATCATTGTTCAAAACCTTGCTCACAAAATGGATTCGGAACTTGTCGTCATTGGATTCAACGGTACCGATCAACACTTCATTACGCCCACCCACTTGGATGTTGACCAGCTGCAGGTCACCGTTTTCGAGGAGGCTTAAGAACCCACTTTCCCAATGGGAGGGGACATATTCAGTTTGTCCATCGTATAGCTTTTGTGTTCGCTGTTCATAAGCCAAATTCTTCTCGTCACGGCGAGTGAAGACAAGCATTTCACGAAAGGCAAAGGAAGTCACGCCGGGAAATTGTCCACGACCGTCGCCTGTCCAAGTGCCTTGAAGGAGGTCAAGAACATGGATGGTGGCCGATTTGTCGCCCATCGTATTATTTTACGACAAGACTTCTGTAAGATATCAATTTCCCACCTGAAATCGTAGGGGCGGACAGCCAACCGCCCCTACATTCGTTACATGCTACAAATCTTTATCATAGCCTTCTGGCAGCCAGCAGCACAGGACCAGCTCTCTCGCTGCCTTGACCTCGTCCATTCTGCCGAATCTCGTGGTGCTGGGGGCGTTGTGGAGCAACTCAGGCTGTGTCTTGGCTTCCTCGGCGATCTTGATCATCGTGTCGGCGAAGGCGTCGAGCGTGTCCTTATTCTCGGTCTCGGTCGGCTCGATCATGAGCGCCTCGTGGACGATGAGCGGGAAGTAGTTTGTGGGCGGGTGGAAGTTGTAATCCATCAGGCGCTTGGCAATATCCAAAGCGCGGACGTCACTGCCCTCAAAGCGACCTTCGGCAACGAACTCATGCATGCAGATGCGGTCAAACGGAACTTTATATGTCTTGCGTAGGCGGGCAAGCAGGTAATTTGCATTCAGGACTGCATATTGCGCAATATCCTTGAGTCCATCCGGGCCATGCATGGCGATGTACGTGTAGGAGCGGACAAAGCCGCCGCCAAAATGTCCGTTGAAAGCTTTCATCCGTCCAATGGATTGGGCAGGCTTGACGAAGCCATACAGTGGAGGTGTTTCATCGTCCGCTTGCGCGTCTTCGACGATACCAACGAGCGGCTCGGGCAGGAAGTCCGCTAAATGGGCGGCGACACCAACGGGACCGACACCCGGTCCACCGCCGCCGTGGGGGACAGAGAAAGTCTTGTGCAGGTTGAAGTGCATCAAATCGAAGCCTATGTCACCGGGGCGGACAATGCCAAGCAGTGCATTGAGGTTTGCGCCGTCGCCATACATTAAGCCACCGCAGCCGTGAACCAACTCGATTACTTTTTCGATATGCTCGTCAAAGAGTCCGAGAGTATTGGGGTTGGTGAGCATCATGCCGACGACGGTATCATCGCAGGCGGCTTCGAGTGCCTTCAAATCCACGTTGCCGCGCGCATCTGAGGGGATCGTCACGACCTGTAAACCCATCATGCCGACCGAGGCAGGATTGGTTCCATGGGCGGCATCCGGAATAAGCATCCGGGTGCGCTTTGAATCCCCGCGTGATTTGTGATAAGCACGCATCATGAGCACGCCGGTGAATTCTCCATGCGCCCCGGCGGCAGGCTGCAATGTCACTGCGGCGAAGCCACCAATTTCCTTCAGCCATTCCTGCAACTGATAAGTCAGCGCGAGATTGCCCTGTACCGTTTCGATGGGTTGTAAAGGATGAGTGTATAAAAATCCCGGTAAGCGAGCCGTATCCTCGTTGATCTTCGGGTTGTATTTCATCGTACAAGAGCCGAGCGGATAATAGCCGCTGTCCACGCTGTAATTGAAGGACGAAAGGTGCATATAGTGACGGACAACGTCTACTTCGGCGAGCTCGGGCAGAGGCAGGTCCGGACGTAGGAGTTCCTCAGGAGGCAGTGCCGTTTCCGGGACGTCTGAGGCGGGCATCGTCACGCCGGTGCGGCCGGGTGAGGATAAGTCAAATATGGTCGGCTCGACCACTTTCGCGGTCGCCTTGACCTGCGGTTCCATCACCATGTCAGTCATGGCTCACCTCCGATAAAACTTCGACGAGCGTATCAATATCTTCTTTGCTATTCATTTCGGTTACAGCGACCAGCATGTGATCCTTGAGCGCGGGGTAGTCCTGCCCAAGGTCATAGCCGCCGAGGATGCCATGATCGAGCAAATGCGCATTGATTTCTTCGACAGGGCGACCAACGCACAAAGCAAACTCGTGGAAGAATGGCTCGGTGAAGCACAATCCCATGCCATCGATCTTGCTCAGTTGCTCGGCAGCGTAATGCGCTTTTTGATAACAAAGGTTGGCGACCTGTCGCAAACCTTTCTTGCCGAGCAGCGAAAGATAGACTGCTGTACCGAGAGCAATCAATCCCTGATTGGTGCAGATATTCGATGTAGCGCGTTCACGTTTGATATGCTGCTCACGTGCAGTCAGCGTTAGCACGTATGCGCGCTGACCACGGTTATCAACTGTCTCACCGACCAGCCGCCCTGCCATCTTGTGAACCATATTCTTGCGGGTCGTGAAAAAGCCGACGCTGGGGCCACCATACCACATCGGGATACCTAACGGCTGGCCATCCCCGACCACCACGTCCGCGCCCATTGAGCCAGGAGTCTTGAACAACGCCAGCGCGGTGGGATTTGCCACGACACACACCAACGCACCCTTAGCATGGGCAGCCTCAATCAGCTTGGTGTAATCGTAAACACGTCCAAAGAAATCGGGATATTGCACGATGAGCAGCGACGTATTGTCATCTAGCAGACCGGCTAGATCATTAGGGTTTGAGTTGAGATCGGCATTCGCATCGTCGCCAGCGATTTGTACATCTATGCCTTGCGCGTACGTGCGGACGACGGCGCGATATTGTGGATGGATAGTAGGGGAAATAACAACTTTCTTACGCTTGCCACGGAACTGGGCGTAGGCAAGGTTCAGCGCTTCGGCGGTGGCGGTCGCGCCATCGTAATGCGAGGCGTTGGATACATCCATGCCGGTCAATGTAGCCATCAGGGATTGATATTCAAAGATAGCTTGCAAGGTGCCTTGGGAAATCTCGGGCTGATAAGGAGTGTAGGCAGTGTAGAACTCGCCGCGTCGAAGGATATGATCCACGACGGAGGGGATGTAATGGTTGTACATGCCCGCGCCGAGGAAAGAGATCAAGTCTTCACGGACGTTTTCATTCGATTGCGCAAGATCGGACAGCTCTGCCATTGCTTCCATTTCGGTCAGCGCAGGGGGCAAATTCAATTCCGGGAAACGATGTTTGGCAGGAACGGCGTCGAACAAATCATCAAGGGATTTGACGCCGATCGTCTCGAGCATCGCATCTCGTTCTTTGGGAGAGATAGGGATATAGGTCATATTTCCTCTAAATTATTAATGTGTTCTTTCCTCACAATACTTCTCATACGCGGCGGAGTCCATCACTTCACCGGCCTCACCACCATCCACTTTGACCATCCAAGCTTGGCCGTACGGATCCGAGTTTAGGAGCTCGGGCTTATTCGATAAATCCTTGTTGACAGCATTCACTTTGCCACCAGCCGCAGCGTAGATCTCAGCCGAAGCTTTGACCGATTCCACCGATGCGATCGGCTTTCCCGCTTCGATCGTATCGCCTTCATCCACCAGAATTTCCACGAAGACAATATCGGAGAGCTGGGATTGGGCGTAGTCGCTTATTCCCATGGTGCCGGAGGAAGGGTCGAACCATTCGTCAGACTTGGTGTATTTCAAATTGGCAGGTGCGTTCATGTAGGCTTGCTCCTTTTTGTGGTTTGGCGATGAATTAAATGCAAAAGGCGCACGAAATACTTCGCGCGCCTCTGTAATGTGACCTGAGAGATTCGCCTCTTGGTTGGGATCGCTTGCATCTCAATCAGCGGGCGTTTCACCGTCGGTATCCCTGAACGGGATTTTCCAGAGCTTGTCAGGAACAGGGTCCTTTTGCCTGAGAGTTTCATCTGGTTTCGCCTATCCCAGATTTGCACCTTCGGCGCCCCGCGTCGCCGCGGAATCTCTTCCCTGTTACCTGTTATGTTGTTAGTTCCATTTTATGAGGCGGAGAGAGGAGAGTCAAGAGGTAATTCATCCTTATTCGGAAAAAATAAACTTCCAATTGGTTCCAATTGGAAGTTTTGAAGAGGATGTTTATATATTTTCGGGCCCTTCCGGAGCATCGGGTGCAGGGCTGGTAGGTTCCACCGGAGGCGCCGGGGGAGCGGGTGGAGGAGGAAAAGCCGGCAGCAGCGGGGCAGTCCCGTTCAAGTGGGCAAAGTAGTCCTTAACAACTTGATCGTTGTAGAAGACCAGAGAAAGAATGCCAACTACCATTGCAAAGACGTTGCCCATTAGAATACAGACAATCTCAAAAATGGCAATGTTCGTGGAAGGCTGTACGGCTTGTGGTGGGTTGCTCAATAGCTTTGCAGCATACAGGATTTCGAACACACCCAGAACCGTGGGCAGAATGGTGATGGGCGTGCAGATAATCCCGACGATCGTGGCAAGAGCTGTGCCGGAAGCTGCTAATCCCCAAATGATGTTGATAATGCCGCTAGCAAGAGTGGTCCAGGCGATGACATTTATTAAGGTAGGTTTTTGTTGCATGAAATTTCTCCTGATTTGTTGCGTAAAGGCAACCCCATGGACAGCCCTTACGATAATTAGTGTGTTTCATTTCTTTATACGCCCCATCAGGAGAGGAGTTGCAGATCAATCGGCCGTTCCAGCCGGCTTAACATCCTTGAGATTCAGTTGCAGCGATTTGCGACCGTTGAATTCGTTCAATTCCAACTGGTACATGACATCCACACGCGGGGTCAGCGACGTGTGCATGCTTCCCATCCGGAAGCCAATACAATCGAAGTAGCCTCCGCACTCATCGTCCAGGCTTAATTTCAAATGCCGGCCCTCGGAGCCAACCGGACGAAACGATTTTACTTTGACATCCCGCGAGACAAAGACTGCACTGGGATTTCCATAACCGGTCGGTTCCAGATATTCGAGATGGTCCAGCACTTCCATATTTAACTGCGGAAGGCTCACTTCCATATCCGCGGCAAGCGAGTGGCGCAAATCTTTGCCGGATAGCCGTTCTTTCGCGATTTCTTTGAGGCGCGTTACAAATTCAGGCAGGTTTTCATTCCGGACGGTGAAGCCGGCCGCGGCGGCATGCCCTCCATGACGGACCAGTAGATCTTTACACAGGTCGAGCGCATCGGTGATGTGAAATTCAGGGATGGAGCGGCATGAGCCGCGTGTTTCTTCTGCGCCTTTTGAAGCAACAACCGCGGGTCGATAATACATTTCTGTGAGACGCGAAGCAGCCAGCCCCACCACACCGGCATTGAAATTTTCATGGGCAGCAAAAAGCAAGAAGCCTTCTTTATCTTCGCTCATTGCAATTTGCTCGGCTTGTTCTTGAGTAGACTTGGTGAGTCCCTGTCGCTGGCGGTTTTGTACATCCAGTTGCTGTGCAAGTTGACCGGCACGCATAAAGTCGGTTGTGGTCAAGAGTTCCAGCGAGGCAAGCGCAGATTCCAGTCTGCCGGAGGCATTCAGGCGCGGTCCGAGCATAAAGCCAATATTGCCGGCGGTGACTTTACCCAGCTGAATTTCGGCGACATTGGCAAGAGAGAAAATTCCCTGCCGTTTCGTCTCGCGCAATTGGCGCAGTCCCTTGCGGACCAGGAAGCGATTCTCCCCAACAAGCGGAGCCAGGTCCGCGACGGTGCCGAGTGCCACCAGGTCAAGAAGATCGATCAATTTGACGTTGTATACCTGTCCATTTAATTTTTGGAGCAGAGCTTCGGCGATTTTGTAGGCAATACCCACGCCTGCCAGATATTTATCGGGGTACATGTCACCGTGTTGTTTTGGATTAATGACTGCGAACGCGGGCGGCAGGTTCTCGCCATCCGGGTGGTGGTGGTCGCTGATAACGAGGTCTAGCCCGATTGTCCGGGCGTGATCGGCTTCATCCGGCGAGCGGATACCACAGTCCACGGTGATGACCAGTTTGACCCCTTCTGCTTTGAGAGTATCCAGCGCATCCTTATTGAGACCATAGCCTTCGTCAAAACGATTCGGGATATACGAGCGGACGTTCGCTCCTAGTCCGTTGAGCGCGTCTACAAGCAGCGCGGTGGCAGTGACACCATCCACGTCATAATCGCCATAGATCGCGATAGGCTCATCATGCTGCAATGCATAACAAATTCGATCCACGGTGGCCTGCATACCAATCAACTGAAATGGATTGGGGTCTCCGCTAGGCTGCGCTTTGAGAAACGTGCGCGCTTCAGCGT
>DATHUN010000530.1:0-13371 GCA_035462205.1 Anaerolineales bacterium | reverse complement strand
CGGCTCGACATCTAACACGATCAAAACGCCCTCCGCTGCAAACTGCAGACGTCCCTTCGTGTGCCCGCGCAGCGCCGGCGTCAGGGAATGCAACCCTGTCTCACCCGGCCCGCTCACTAGCTTTGCTACGAGCACTTGTATTGCCTCAACTACTCCCACCGGCGACGCCAGGTCCTTCAGGTAGATACCTAACTGCTCGACTTCTTGGCGACAATGTGGGCATCCACGTACATGCTGGGCCACCATCAGCGCTTGAGAGGCCGGCAGCAAACCCAAATGATAATCCCCTAATTCCACCGAGGATGGGCAGTGAGCGCGAAAAAGTCGCGCCTGCAAGCGGTTTTGCAAACGGGCAAGCTGTTCCGCTCTGCTTTGACAATAGCGGCACTGTGCAATATGTGCCACTACCGAATCGTCAGCGCCCCCGTCGATATATCTTACCAATTGCCCCTCATCCAGACTCGGTTGGGAAATGCAATTCATAAGCTACCTTTCTTGGCGTAACTGAGTGTTGCTTCGCTATAAATAGTAGCCTTTGACATTAGCATTGCCCGTCGTTCCATTCTCGAAGTAACATGCGCTCGCCTCATTACTATAAACGCACGATTTTGATTTTTTCGGTCATCCCCGCTGAGCAAAATTCCGAATTGCCGGGTCACGCGCAAAGCGTGCCAGCACATTGGCTTTGCACTGGTAGATTTCGGAAGTATCCCGAAAGACGTCCGGATACTCCACCATAATTTCGCGCGGAGAAAGATAGAGTTGGAAAGAGGCGTAGACAACGATCTGCTCTTTCTTATCCTTGAGCTGCTGCAAGATGAGCTGCCAAAGCTCTTCGGCCTCCAAGAGCTCTTCCAGGGGGATGCCTTTGTCGAGAATTCTCGCTTCCTGTACACCCTCGAGCTGTTCGAGCTGCGCCTGGCGCATTTTCCGCCAGCAATCTACTATCACCCCGTGGACACAAGTTTGCAAATAATTGAGCACAGCTGCCAAACTTTGTGATTTGCTAAATTTTTCGGAGGTGAAATATTTCGAGAACCGTTCGAAGGCCTGCAGGATAAAATCCTGCGCCTCCTGGTCGATGGATCCAAAATCAGGATGTTTATAAACCCAGCGCTCCACCTGTCCCTGATACTGAGCGTAGATCGCATCCCAGGCTTGGTTGTCTCGAGCTACAATTGCGCGCCGGAATAGTTCGAAACAGTATCGCTCATCAAACGTTTTACCGTGGTGATAATGATCTGTCTCCCGAGCACAATGGTCGGCAAGGTCGGGTACTGGCAGGTATTGTAGATTGTCTTCATCAGACATAAATGCCCCTTACTCCTGATTTTCGAACTAAGAGCGGGTTCACCCGGCGTAAACTGTAATCTGCTTTAACCCAAATGCGACAAAAGGGGTACGAATTTCTTAAAATTCCCGGCCAACATGGTTGTACAGTGCACGGTGATGCTCGTCTGCCGAATCAATCGTCACCGATCAACTCTTTTGCCTGTTCCACGTAAGCCAGACTTTGATGCCGGAAGTATGTATTGTATAGTGTAGCATAATGTCCGCTGTTTTCAAGCAGGGAGTTGTGATTGCCTTCTTCGATAATTCTGCCCTTATCCATCACGACAATGCGGTCGGCGGCTTTCACGGTGGAGAGACGATGGGCGATCAGAATACTGGTCGATTTTTCCAGGATGAGACTCAGCGCCTGCTGGATCTGCCACTCGGTGAACGGGTCAATGCTGGCGGTCGCTTCGTCCAGGATGAAAATGGCGGGCTTCTGCATCAGGACGCGCATCAGTGCCACGAGCTGGCGCTGGCCCATCGACAGGCGGCCGCCCCGCTCGCCGACCTCACTCCCCATCCCGTTTGGAAGCGTTTCCAGCCACTCCCCGTCCCCGATCTTGCGCGCCATGCTAATGATCTCCTCATCGCTGACACTGGGTGCGGCGTAGCGGATGTTATCCGCCACCGTGCCTGAGAACAAAAATGGAACCTGAGATACGATGCCCAGTTGGCGGCGGTATTGTGAGAGATCAAACGTACGGATGTCGTGTTCGTCGATCAATAAACGTCCGTGCTGGAATTCATAAAAACGGGCGATCAACTTGGCGATGGATGACTTCCCCGCCCCCGTATGACCCACCAGGGCCAGCGTCTCTCCGGGCTGGACGACCAAGTTGAAGTGGGTCAGGATCGGTTCATGATCCACGTATTGGAACGAGATATCGTCGAAGTGAATATGTCCCTTGAGCGGCGGAACATCGCAATGATCCGTTTGCACCACGTTAGGATCGGCATCGATCAGGGCAAAAGCACGTTCGGCCGCCGACAACCCAGCCTGGATTTGCGCCCAGAATGCCGAGAGGTTAAGAATGGGGAAGAAGAACTGGTCGAGGCTCATGATGAAAAGATACCAGGCGCCGACCGTAACGATCCCCTGCGCCGCACTTAATCCGCCGACATAGATCAGGATGGCGGTGAAGATACCACCCAGCGCATTAAGGGTCGGGAAAACAAGCGACAGTATAAATCCGCGCTGCACGTTCACTCGATACGACTGTTGGTTCGACTCATCGAACGAGTTGAAGATGCTCTCCTCCTGGCGGAAGTTCTTGGCAATGGAGATGCCACTGATGGTCTCCTTGATCGCTGCATTGACATCAGACATTGCTTTCATGCCGCGTTTGGTGACCCGGCGCGCCAGGGAACGGAAACCCGCTGCAACGGCGAATATGACCGGCAGGAATGCCATCAGTAATAAGGAGAGTTTGAGATCGGTCCGGAAGAGCACGACACCCAGAATTACGGCTTGCACGATCTGTGAACCGACGTCTGTGACAATAACTACCAGCTGCCCAAAATCATTCGTGTCGGAGGTAATGCGCGAAACGATGCGTCCCGAGGAAAATTGATCGTAGAATGAAAGGTCATGTTCCGCGGCGGCGCGGAAGGCGCGTGTGCGCAGCTCGAGGACGACGTCACCGACCGCGCGCACCACCAGACTGCGCCGCGCCCAGTTTAGCGCCCACGAACCGATCCCGATTAGCCACACCGCCAGACTAGCCAAGGCGATGGAAAACAGGGTTGGTTGCCCTTTGAGCAAATCCACCATGCGCGCGACCACTACAGGCAGGGCTGCGCCGACAAGAGCGAGAACAACCACCAGGATGACTATCCATACGAAACGTTTCTTCTGAGGTCGGAAGTATTCAAGAATGCGGCGCACCAGTTCACGGTCGGTGTACTGGCGGTCATATTTTTCGTCGTTTAGTCCAGCAAAGAAGCCCATAATTAGTCCATGTAGGGGTGAGGTTCTCTTGTCCCTACGAATTTATTCCCTAAATATCCTCGAGTATGCCTCGGAGGATTTCATCAGTTCTTCATGCGTGCCGATGGCGGCGATCTTTCCTTTGCGCAGCACGATGATCAAGTCAGCCCAACGGATCTGTGAGAGGCGATGGGTGATGATAAAGGTCGTCCGCCCGCGCGCCGCGTTGGAGATGGCGCGCTGGATCTTGTCCTCCGTCGCCGAGTCGATCGCCGATGTGGAATCATCCAAGATTAAAATATGCGGATCGGTCAGGAAGGCACGCGCCAGCGCAAGACGTTGACGCTGTCCACCCGAGAGCGTGACGCCGCGTTCGCCGACGACTGTTGCATACCCCTTGTCGAACGTCTGGATGAAGTCATCCGCCTGAGCAGACTTGGCTGCCATCTCAATTTCAGGTTGGGTGGAGTCTGGTTTTCCGAAGGCGATGTTATCGCTGACCGTCCTGGAAAATAAAAAGATATCCTGCTCGATCATCGAGATCTGAGATCGCAGCGCGGCCAGATTCCAATCACGGACGTCCACGCCGTCCACAAGGATTTGGCCACGCGTCAAATCATAGGTGCGGTTGATCAATTTCACCAGCGAGGTTTTTCCTGCGCCGGTCTGTCCGACGATAGCAACAGTTTGACCTGCTGTGACTTTGAACGTGATATTCTCCAACACATCATCCTGTGCGGTCGTTTGGCCATCCAAGCCGCCGGGCGCGTAATTGAAGCTCACGTTCCGAAATTCCACTTCGCCTTTCATCGCATCCGCATAACCTTCGGCGTTCTGGTCGAGGTTGGTCTCGCGATTGATCAAATCCAAAATGCGACGCGCACTCGATAAGCCGAGGGAGATCTGCGAATACGCAAATGTGGAAACAAACGTAGGAAAGTCCAGCAGTCGCAGTAAACCAAAATAGGCAACCACCGCGCCGATATTGATCTGTCCACTGCGGAAGAGCAGCAGGGCATGGAACAAGCCAAAGGCATAGGCTGAGCCGAGCAGGAGCAAAGCGACGTAACGCCCCTCCAGATCGCCCTGCATCACGAATGCATCCCGGACGCGGCTGGCGTTCATCACGAAGCGATCCACCTCCGCATTTTCCTGGGAGGCGCCCTTGACCACTTCTACGCCGTCCAGGGATTCAGAGAGGTGCGTGTTCATCTCCCCGAATGTGGCGCGCACATCGTCTGTGATCGGTGCCAGGGTCTTTAGGTAACGCTGCAGAGCAATGAAATAGACGACAATATAGATCACCGGGACGGCAATGAGCGAGGGATGATAGCGTCCCGCCACGAAGATCGGCATCAACAAAAAGATGACCGATCCCACTACCAGATTGACACCCGGACTGAACATGTAATTGACCTCACGCACATCGTTGGTTGCCCGCGCCATTGTGTCGCCGACCGGCTGCAGGTTGTGGAAGGTCATGCTCTTCCCGAGCAGAGATAGATACAGTTCGTCGCGCACCGACCGCTCTAGCTTTTGCGCTAGCAGCTCCGCGCCGAAGTTTCGTCCCAGCTGCAAGGCGCCGCGGATGATCTGAGATACGCCGATGATGACCGCTAGCGGAATCAAAACGCTCGTATCGGGCGATGGCTTAAGCATGGCATTGAACGCATCGCCCGTCAGCACCGGGACAACTGCGGCGAGGCCCGCGTTGCCAGCTGCGCCGATCACCATCATGATAATGATCCACCAGTGACGACGGGCATGCGACCAGACCCAGCGCACCGGTGTAGTGCGGTCGGTGACGAGCGTGCGCTGCATGGAAAATTCAAGAGGGGCAGTTGTAGCCATAAACCTTGATTCTACCACTTCGACCCGATCCCCTCTGTGTGCTTGGCTGGCGTAACACTTGAATCCAGCAGGTGTTAGTTTAACTAGCAGGCTCGCGGAGACCTGCACTTTTCACAAAGGAGAATGAAAATGAGAACGCCCAATTCGATCGCTGCCTGGTGTATGATTCTGTTCTTCTTCCTCTTCGGTCTGTCTTATTTCGTGCCAGCAATTCCAGGCTTTCTGATTGGTCTTTTGGCGCTCGGTGTCGCCGTCTTTACCCTGATCGGCAGATAAGAACATCTCAGCAAAGATACAGCCTCTCAAAAGAGAGGCTGTATTATTTACGTGGAAGGATGACTCCTCAACAAATGTAATTTATGTTCCGCTCTGCCTCTGTCATTCCCCGAAGGCCGTCTCGCCTGATTTGCCTAGCAAATCACGGGCTCGCGGCCCGAACGGGGGCACCAGGGTGGTGTGAGGGAGCGTTCTTCGCGACCGAAGAATATCGATGGTGATCGGAGCGACCCTCCGCAATCGATACAGGCCATGCTTCCAAAATACATCGTCACGTTCTCGAAATACCTCCTGGATGTTAGAACCAAGTTCGGGAGGGAAGTTCATGGTACCTCTAGGGGCGGCCACCCTCATCGGGGCGCTTCACTGACTGTCCGCCCTGCCTTCGTTACACCGGAAATAACTTATCAAACACTTCCGGGCAATACTTTTGTACCATCTCACTCGTGAGACCATTCTCCTTGCAAATCTCCGCATACAAATCTGCACTCGGACGTTTCGTCCGCTTTTGCGTTTTCTCATCGAGTGCCCAAAGACCAAAACGTAAATTCCAGCCCTGATCCCATTCAAAATTATCCACTAGAGTCCAATGGAAATACCCTTTAATCGGCCAATTAAAATTGACGGCCCGCCACATCTGATGAATGTGCTGCGCTAAATACCTCGGACGCAGGTGATCATCTGCATCGGCAACCCCATTCTCGCTGATCAGGACCGGCAAATTCGGGAACATCTGCACGACCCATTTCAAACCCTCCAGCATGCCATCGGGTTCATTCGCAAGAAATTCTTGATCACTCAAATCGGCATCTTTTGCATAGAAAGCATGGCTGAACATCGTCTTCGTTTTCCGGAAATCAAATGTAATGCGGTTTCTTGTATAGTAGTTAAATCCAAAATAATCCTGTGTACCTTTTGCTTCCGGCACCTGTATGGTACCCAGGATTGAGCGTATTACGCCCTTAGAAAAAGCCATTGGAAAAGTACCATTTAGAACGATGTTTGCATTTTGAGTCAAAAACCGATCCAAGGGAGACCAGGGATGATGCGCAGCAAACGCTCGGTAATGGAGTGCGATGCCGACTCGTGACTCCGGTTGCACCTGATGGATGGCACGATAGGCGGCAGCATGTCCACGGATTAAATTCGCCTGAACCTGCATTGCAAGTTTCAGATTGTGCTTGCCCGGAGGAAAGTCTCCACTTAAGCCACCGCCCACATAACCATTCAATGCATAACCGTTTGGTTCATTGAGTGTGCACCAGATCGTGCAATATTCCTTCAACGCTTCTACCGTTTTGCGAGCAAAGCGCTCAAACTGTGCAACGGCCATCCCTGTTTCCCAGCCATCACCGAGCCAGATGGGGTCTGTAAAATGATGCAAGGTCACCATCGGTGTCATGCCGCGATCGCGCATGCCGCGCAGCATGTTACGGTAGCGTTCGAGGGCGTCTTCGTCCCAGGTATCCGGCGTAGGCTGGATGCGACTCCATTCAACGCTGAAACGGTGGGCATTCTGTCCCGCTTCGGCAGCGCGGTCGAGGTCTTCTTTCCAACGACCACCCCACCAATCGTCGGCCAGACCCGATGTCCCTTTCGTATGACCTTCTTGTTCCCATTTCCACCACTGATTGTTGGTGTTATTTCCCTCCACTTGATGCGCGGCGGTCGCCGTCCCCCATAAAAATCCGCGCGGAAAATGATATGCTGCTTGAACCATTTAAGTCTCCATCGATTTAATTCGCGCAAGATACGCCAGATACAACGTCACGGACCCCGCCACCGCCGCGTTGAGCGATTCGATTCGACCGCTCATCGGCAACTGTAGGATGATGTCACACTTGGCGCGCGTCAATTGACGGATGCCTTCCCCTTCGCTACCGACGACCAGACCAACGGCTCCCGTTAAATGACGCTGGGTCTTCTCCCCGATCGTTTCGCCGTTTTGATCAAGCCCCACGACCCAGACGTTTTCCACTTTGAGGGCGTCGATTGCCTGTGCCAAATTTGACCGCGCCACACGCAGATGCTCGCTCGCCCCCGACGAGGCATTGACCACTGCCGGCGTGACCTCGACCGTGTGCGCCAGCGGAATCACCACGCCGTGCACACCGACCGCTTCAGCCGTGCGCAGGAGCGTGCCAAAATTTTGGGGATCGTTCAATGAATCCAGCAAGAGGATAAAGGGTTGTTCGTTCTTTGCTCGAGCATGATCGAGCATGTCGAGGATGTCGCTGTATGTATATTCCCCAACTTCAGCGATTACCCCCTGGTGATTATCGTGCACCTTATCCAATCGCCCGCGTGGAACGCGTTCGACGGGAACTTTGAGTTCCTTTGCCATACGCAGAATCTCGGCGAGACGCCCCTTTTCCTGTGCTCCCTCGGAAACCTGAACCTTAAAGATTGGCCGGCGTCTGGCGCGTAGGGTTTCATAAACAGCATTACGCGAATAGATGAATTCTTTCATAGGGTTCTGATTTTACTTGAGAACACAACGTGTTCTAATGGTAGTTCAAGCCGGGTAGGAAAGAAGGCAAGGGAAAGATCGCTGAAATTACTTCTGCTAACGCGCCCGGTGCAGATATAGATTCAGCTTGAGGATCAGCATTCCCCATCAGCAGGTGTGTCATTGCGGCGCCATCCAATTCGAGGCGATCTGACCCACGAACGATTGCATATCGATCATCGCCCAGGCCTCCCAAGAGCGGACCGTGTTGCTCAAAGCGCAAGCCGCGTAATAATTTTGCGTCTAAGCGTGCCTGCAGCACGGGGCGCAAATCCTTCATCAATCCGGGAAAATTGATGATCCGGTGCGTAGCGCCGTCCAAATGCGACGTCTGCCCGGCATAGCCGCGCTTCCGTAGCAAATGAATGAGTTCTTCATCTTGCCATGCGACTGGCCACAATAAATCATGCAGGTCACCGCTCATGGTGAGCAGATGGAGCGCATCGGCTAACGCGGAACGACTACCTGCGTATTCTCCCACATGCCGAATGCCTGCATTCAGCGGCGTACCCCATAAAGCCCCTAAAAATAGATAGGCTACTACTTGACTGGAACGTTCGATCATCCATGGATCCGCGTGAGTGTACGTATTGCTCATTGGATTCTGCAATGCCCGAACAAAATCTAATTTCTTACGAACAAAGTGGACAGGTTCCGCTTGATACAACTGGCTGCAGATCAGCGCATCCGCTTCGGTTGCTCTACGGGCTATGAGGTCACTGGGTGTGGATTTCCATTGAGTCCCTCCTCCGGGTTGGATCGAAAAGTATGTGTATTTGCCCTGGAACACATTCCCGAGCCGCATGTAGACTCCCTCGTCCCCTGAGATCAACAAGAGGCGTGCCCCTTCTTTTACCAATTGTTCTGTGCAGTGTTCCAATAAGCGACTTGCCAAGCCCCGCTTGCGATAGTCGGGATGGGTACCCACGCCACCCACGCTGCCGACATCGATCGTTCCATCGTATATTTTGAGCCGATCATGGAAGATGCCTAGTTGTGAAACCAACTTGCCCTGATGAGCGATCACATACGTTCCACCACGTCGCGGCGGAACGTAGTTCGCGACGATTTCTTCTTTGTTATCTGCCTCTGGCAGCCCGAAGCAAATACGGAACAGTCGATCAGAAGCAAACACTTCTTCACGGCGTACCAGGCGGGGACCATCAAACTCTGAGGATATTGTGTTCATCCATGCCCTCCTGAAAACGGCTAATTCCTTCGTTATTGAATATTATACTGATAATGCGATTCATCTATATCATCACCTGCGTGAATAGCTTTGTGTCTGGCAGTTTGCTATTTGGAATACACGGTGCAGGAGTTGGAAAACAACTTAAGGAACAAATGTCTTTGCGAGGAGCCGCGTAGCAGCGACGTGGCAATCTCCTCTTATACGGAAAACGGCACTCGGTTAAGTTGTATTATTTAACAAGGGTTTGCCTTATTTCTCTACTTCCACCCTTACCTCAATAATTCGATCCAGTCGAAAATTTCTCTCGTCATTGCGCAAATGACAATGCGCCTTCAAATAAACGTAATCCGATAGACCCATCACCTGCTTCGGTGTGACCCAGCGCTCCGTTTGCTCCCCTTTGGTATCCACATAGCGGATGAATAACTTCTTCTGGCTATAAATTGCTTCCCCTAATTCTGTAGGAAGTTGAATTCCCTCATTCGGCCAGACAGGGGAATTATAAATGCCGATATATTCGTCCAGCGGCTTGTTGAATTGCTTTAGGCCATCCATCATGGCGAAGAAGATGCCGCGGGCGGTATGGGCGTCGTCGAGGGCGCGGTGGGCATTGGTCACCGGGATGTGGAAGGCTTCCGCAATCGAGAGCAGGCTGTAGGAGGGCAAATCATAGTACTGACGCGCCAGTATCAACGTATCGATCAGGTTCGGGATAACGATTTCGCGTTTCAAGCGACGGAACTCGCTATCCAAAAACTGGATGTCGAATTGAGCGTTGTGACAGACGACAACGGTCCCCCTCAGCCACTCGGCAACCTCATCGGCTACGTCTGCGAATAAACGTTCTCGGGAGAGTTGTTCGTCAGTCAGTCCATTGATGCTCGCCGCTCCCAAGGAAAGCGGACGCTCCGGATTGACCAGCGCTTGGAATTGCTGCTTGATGCGCCTGCCCTGGGTTAATACAACGCCTACTTCACAGATACGGTCGCCAAACCAGGGCGAGAGTCCTGTCGTTTCAAGGTCTAAAAATGCAAATCGTGCACTGGAGAGATCAATCATACATGCGGAAGGAGCTAGGGGATTTTCGAAGCCGTGGACTTAATCATATCCCAAAAGAGCGTTCCGCGTGTAAGGGGTTAGTTACATTCTGGCAAGTCCTTTAACGCCTCCATCATCTTCGAGACTTTGGAATCCACAGGAGGAGAGGCGGTCAACGTACGCTCCCAGGTGGACGTCAGCGCCTTACACAGTTTGTGGTCTTGTTTGATAATAGTCTGTGTCAAATCCAGGGCTTTATCTGTCTTCCCAGAACGGACAAGCGCTTCAAGAAATACAAGATTCTCGGAAGGTAAGAGAGGCGAATAACCTGCCGAAGCAGCAGATTGGTAGTTACGAATGACCCCATCCCAGTCGTCGAATTGACGGGCAAGCTCGGCTTTCTCAAAGTAGTAGCACCAGGTATGTGGTGGTTCCGCTCCAAAATATTTTGCAGGGTTGGCGCTATTCCTATTTTCAACCTGATCGATATTGGAGAGGTCAAGATTTTCCGTAAACGCCTGGGGCACGTCGGTCAGTGTCGCAGCTGAAGCATAACGAGGATCGATGAGCTGTAAGCACCCGTTGCTCGGCAAAACCATCATAACAATATTTGACGTTGTGCTTTGAAACTTCACCGTTCTATATTGTCCTATCGCCGGGAGATTCGGAGCAAGCTTGGGTAGAAAGGATCCGCTCAGACGATTCTTCCGGTACAGAATCATGTATGAAAATTTGGATGCATCCGGCGCATAAACCAAGTTAAGAGGCGCTGAAAGCTGGAGGTCGGCAACATAGGGAAGAGGTAATTCCTCGGCGAGCAACATTGTGCCAGGTTTCAGGGCTGGCGCCCGCCATGCCAATTGCCAAAAAAAGCTCTTTTGATTCTCCCAAGCGCGGCGGAAACTATTGGCTTGCTGAAATTGCATCCCCATTGCAAGCGCAATAACTAAGCTGATGAAAATTTGTTTGCGATTCCCGTCCTTGATCAAATAATCGATTAGACCGGCTGTCAGCAGGCTGATGCCAAACAGCATGGATATCAGCAACCGGTCCCAGTCGAAGCGCAGTACAATCGGCAGTCCTGCCAGCCAGGAAGGGATGCGGCCACCGAGTACACCGACCAGTCCCAGCGCGATCGCTTGCATTGCCCACGAATCGCCGCTCACAATTTCAATAGGATCATTCCGCAGTTGACGTAGATAGAAAGCCAATCCAATAAAGCTGACAAGGATGATCAGTAAAGTCAACCAATCGGTCAGCGAAGAAAATGAGGATGTAATCAGGTTCAAGGTTTGTGCCCATGCATCGAAGGCTGCCACGCGCAGGGTGGGAAGAATGTCTTTGATCCAAGAGCTAATGAGGTGCGGAATTCCTCGTTCGCTGAGATCCATACCAAAGCTGTGGCCACCATATGAACTGGATTTGTGATACAAGTACTGACCAATTCCGGCAAGCAACCAAATCGGGATATACATCCCCCATTGTTTCAAAGTGCGGACCATGTGTTTATAGAGAGGCCGTGGTGGTTGCAGCGTTGCTATCCAAATCACGAGCGGCCGCAAAAATTCCATGCCTAAGAAATATTCTGTCGTCGCCAAGCCAATGAACTGGGCAATCAGGGCATAGACGATCCATCGTTTCGGAAAATCCGCTCGCAGGGACCGGGCTGTTAAGCCCAGCGACAAGATAAAGAAACCAAACGAAATCCATTCCTGGTTGGCGTGCGTAAACGCAACCCATTGCTGGGCATAACCCGGGTAGACCAAAAAGAAGAGTGCCGCCCAAATGTTTCGGCGAGAATACTGCGGCCAGATCTGGTTGAACGTCCACAGGGCAGTGAGAGTGACCAAAATGCGAGTCACAAGTCCAAAGACCTGCCAGGCGAACGCATTCGTACCGATGATGCTAGAGGTCATCAGAAAAAATGGGCTCACCAGGGGATCATAGGGCAAAAAAGAACGGGCCAGTTCCACTGGTCCGTTGTGCTTCAGTAGCCAGACGAAGACCCAGTCATCCCAATAGAATCCCATCCACGGTGTTAATAATCCGTACGCCAGGATCGCAACTAAAATGAATATCCAAGGAATGGTCTTTTTGCTGAAATGTTGTGAGCGGAGTCTTGTCCACATGGAATTTAGGAACCCAATGATGCACTCATTATAATGAAAAAGAACTGCCACGGTTGGTCACAGATTGAGTACCGCCGGAGTACAGCGTAACGGACCCGCGCCCAAACACCATCCACATCCCTCTCTCATCATTGATCATGCCAGTCTGTTCGTCGATGCCGATCAAGATCATACTGGGGAACTGCTGCTTCAACTGCGGTGCCCACGACTTTCCGAATGTATCATGATGCGGCAACACGAGCGCATTGGGAACAAGATTCAATCCATTGTGCACATGCCCCTCGCTCGGATCATAATAAAACTCGCACATCACCATCGCGCCGGCGCTCGAGCCTGCGATGACAGCACCATTTTGATAAGCTTCTAACGCGGCTTGCCAGGCAAGGCTGTCTTTCAGTGTTTGCCCGAGGTAGTGTGTAAAGCCGCCGAGCAGATAGATCAACTTTGACTCACGGAGGGCCTGAATGATTTTTTCGTCGTTGGCGCTGGCGCGATCGATCAACGGCAGGGAGGTTACATCCCTGGCTCCCAGGCTCTCGAACCAGCGTATCCCATTATTCCCGGCGCCTTGGTGGTTGTGATCCGGCGCGGCGGCTGTAGGGATAATGCGGATGGGCGCATCGAATCCACCCGCGCGCTGGATCGCTTCCAAGTCAGGTTCCCTCATTTTGCCGCCAAATTCTGCGCCACCTTCAAGAAGTAAAGTGCCCATCGTGAAATCTTACCCTAATTTCAAGGGAAGCAGTAGCGAACGTTCGTGTTTCTGCAATATCTGTGTAGATTGATAAGTTTGTAATTTTATGTCGATTCTTGCATTTTTGTCCGCGTGTCAGATATGCCGGGCTGTATAATGGATTCATCTCGTCTAAGGAGTTCTTCATGGCAAAAGAAAGAAATGGGGATCATTTCGAAAGCGTATTTGAATATGCACCCATTTCGCTTTGGGAAGAGGATTACAGCCGAATCAAAATCTTTTTTGACTCGTTGCGTGCAGACGTGGTGACGGATCTGGCACACTACTTCGAGGAACACCCGCAAGAGGTGGAAACTAACATGCGCCGCATCGAGGTGATCAACGTCAACCGCGAGACGCTGCAGATGTTTGGTGCCTGCT
>DATHUN010000529.1:0-3014 GCA_035462205.1 Anaerolineales bacterium | reverse complement strand
TTGGATAACAAGCCTGTGACCATTTTCGGCGATGGCGGCCAAACGCGTGACCTGATCAACGTGCACGACGTTGTGCGCGCCAATTTGATTGCTTCTGAGCATCCGGATGCGGCTGGAAAGATTTTCAACATTTGTACGGGCGTCGAAACTCGCTTATTGGACCTGCTGGAGGTGATGTACGATTTATTACCCGATGCACCGGTCCATACGTTTGAAGCGCCTCGCGCCGGCGATATCTATCGCTCGGTGGGTAGCCCGCAGAAGGCCGCCGATCTGATTGGCTTCCGGTCCCAGGTCTCTCTAGCGGACGGTCTCAAAGAGGTCATCGATTGGATGCGCACCAGTAAGTCGCCAGTCTCCAATCCTTGATCTGGCCCTAGATATTGACAAGCTTCTTAATTCCAAGCTGCCACCTTTACATATATATTCATGGCTACTGTCTCCCTCGCGGGCTGGAATCAATTTCTTGCGGCACATCCCCGTGCGCATCTCTTGCAGACCGGTGAATGGGGAGAATTGAAATCCGCATTTGGCTGGAAACCTGTCCGCATTGTAAGTGGGGAGATGGGCGTACAAATTCTGTTTCGCAAATTACCCTTGGGATTGACCATTGGATATATCCCAAAAGCAAATCCTGATCTGTCTCTTTGGAAAGAAATCGACTTCTGTTGCAAACAGAACCGCGCCATCTTTCTCAAGCTTGAGCCGGATGCTTGGCAAGATTCGCCTATTCCTGAGGCTGAGGGGTTCGAGGTGAAGGTAAGCCCCCATAATATTCAACCTCCTCGCACAATTATCGTCGATATCTCGGAGAGCGAAGAAAAGATTCTGGCGCGAATGAAGCAGAAGACGCGTTACAACATCCGCCTGGCAGAGAAAAAAGGCATAATGGTCCGCGCCTGGGATGACCTGGAATCGTTTCACAAAATGATGCTGGTCACGGGCGGGCGAGATGGATTTAGTGTTCATTCCTTCGAATACTATCAGCGAGCGTATGAGCTGCTGCATTCAAAACAGATGTGTGAAATTCTTTTGGCAGAATTTGAAAGCAAACCACTTGCAGCACTATTCGTTGCTCGCTATGGAAACCGTGCTTATTATCTCTATGGTGCCTCCACCGATGAGGAGCGTAATCGCATGCCGACTTATTTGTTACAGTGGGAGGCGATGAAATGGGCAAAGGTGCGCGGTTGCGAGGAATACGATCTTTGGGGTGTGCCGGACGAAGACGAACCTGCTCTTGAAGCAAACTTTGAAAAACGGCATGATGGCTTATGGGGTGTCTACCGTTTCAAACGTGGGTTTGGTGGAGAAGTCAGGCGTGCCGCCCAGGCGCTGGATCGAGTCTATAATTCAGTGCTTTACTGGGCGTACTTAAAGTTCTTGGGAAATAGAGAATAAGAAGTGGATAGCAATTCTTGGAATACCCTCGTTTCCAACCTCCCCAACCCTCACTTGCTCCAAACCTATGAATGGGGACAGGTCAAGGCGAAGTATGGATGGAGTCCGCTGTATGCGGTGTGGACCCAGGGACAATTTTCCGTGTCCAGCGATCCACCAGCAGTTGCTGACCACTGTGTCGCGGCTGCATTGATTCTTAAACGACAAATTCTCCGTAATCGATTTGCCGCACGGCTATCCATCCTCTATACACCAAAGGGACCTTTGCTTGATTGGTGGAACGAGGCGCTTCGCAATCGTGTGCTCAACGATCTGCAGTCCCTTGCTCGGGAGCAGGGCGCGATTTTTATGAAATTGGATCCCGATGTAACACTGGGAACAGGTGTCCCTCGGAGCGAAGAGGACATCATAGACACCAATGGACAGATGTTGATATCCGAGCTAAAGCGCCGGGGATGGGAATACTCATCAAATCAAATCCAATTTAAGAACACTGTCTTGATCCACTTAAATCCATCGGAAGAAGCGTTGCTTGTGCGTATGAAGCAGAAAACCCGCTATAACATCCGCCTAGCGGAGAAGAAAGGCGTCACTTTGCGCGTAGGCATGTTGCAAGATCTGCCAATGTTGTATCAGATGTATGCAGAGACTTCCGTGCGGGATGGATTTGTAATTCGGGATGAAGGCTATTACAGGACGGTTTGGGAAGTATTCATGCGTTCCAAGGATCCAACCTGTGAACCATTAATCGCCGAAGTCGAAGGTAAACCGGTCGCAGCAATTTTTGTCTTTTATTTCGCAGACCGTGCCTATTATGTGTACGGCATGTCCCGCAACGTACACCGTGAAAAGATGCCGACCTACTTATTGCAGTGGGGCGCCATGCAGCGTGCAAAAGCCAGAGGCTGCAGCGTATATGATTTATGGGGTGCACCGGAAGTCTTTGATGAAAGCGACTCCATGTGGGGTGTCTATCGTTTCAAAGAAGGTTTGGGCGGACAAGTAGTCCGTACGCTTGGCGCTTGGGATTTCGTCCCCAATCCGCTTTGGTATAAGATGTACTCCGAAATCATTCCGCGTCTGTTAGATGTGATGCGCTCACGCGGGAAAGCAAAAACAAAACAATCGCTAGGAGACGCCTGATGAATATTTCAAGGTTGCACTTTGCTCATTTACCGACACCGATCGAGGAACTCCCGCGTCTTACTGAAGTTTTAGGGGGACCTCGTTTACTGGTTAAACGCGACGATCAAACAGGACTCGCCTTCGGCGGCAACAAGACTCGCAAGCTGGAATTCCTTGTCGCGGAGGCATTGGAGCAGGGTGCAAGGACGTTGATCTCCGGCGGCGCGATGCAATCCAATCACTGTCGTCAGACCGCGGCGGCGGCTGCGCGCTTTGGACTGGAATGTATTCTGGTGCTGACTGGAGAGATGCCTGAAAAACCTTCGGCAAATCTATTGCTGGATGCCTTGTTCGGTGCGAGGATCGTCGCCGTACCCGATCGAAAGGACCGGGACCGGATTTTGCAGGAGACATTTGACAACGCCGTTGCAGAGGGGAAGCAACCGTATCTGGTCCCGTATGGCGGCTCTAGCCCCATCGGCGCCCTG
>DATHUN010000528.1:0-10782 GCA_035462205.1 Anaerolineales bacterium | reverse complement strand
ATTTGCATTCCGAATTAATTACGGTCGATGCCAGCAGTGAGTTTTTATCTGCGTTGGCAGGCGTGACCGAACCGGAGCAGAAGAGGAGAATCGTTGGGGAGAAATTTATCCGCGTGTTCGAAGCGCAGGCAAAGCAGCTCGGGCAACCGAAATTTTTGGTACAAGGTACGATCTATCCCGATGTAGTCGAATCCTCCGCGCCGGATCGCAATAAGGCGCAGAAGATCAAGTCACATCATAACGTGGGCGGGCTACCGGAGGACATGGAGTTCGAGCTGGTCGAGCCGCTGCGTTATTTATTCAAGGACGAAGTTCGAGCAGTGGGCGAGGCGCTCGGGCTGCCACAGTCGCTGGTTTGGCGGCAGCCGTTCCCGGGTCCTGGCCTGACCGTGCGCTGTCTCGGGGAAGTCACACCGGAGCGGGTCTCCCACTTGCGGGCGGCGGACGCGATCCTGATCGAAGAATTATCCAAGGCGGGGTTTGTAGGCAAAAAGACAGAAACATCCCAGGCGTTCGTCGTTCTGCTGCCCGTGCGCTCGGTGGGCGTGATGGGCGACCAGCGCACCTACCAGGAAGCGGCCGCCATCCGGGCCGTGACGACAGAGGATTTCATGACCGCCGACTGGGCGCGTCTACCGCACGATCTGCTGGCAAGGATTTCGAGCCGGATCGTGAACGAAGTAGACGGAATCAACCGGGTCGTGTATGATATTACCAGCAAGCCGCCGGCAACCATCGAATGGGAGTAGGGCGGTCGGCAGTCTTAATTTGATAATTTGGATTGCATCTTTGGCTCTTCTACAACGTACTCTTATTGAACAATTCCTCCATCCGATCCTTTGCAGAATTCGCGATCAAATATAAGGAATTGAAGGAGTCAACATGAATTTCAACTTCGGGGAAGTTCTATCACGTGCCTGGCAGATTATCTGGAAACACAAGGTGCTGTGGATCTTTGGCATCCTGGCAAGCTGCAGCCAGGGAGGCAGGGGCTACAATTCCGGCGGAAATGGCGGTGGAGGCACTGGCGGCCCCGGACCCGGCAACCTGCCGCCCCAGCTGGAACGATTCTTTGAAATGATTGCGCAAAATGCCGTACCGATCATTATTACCGCTGTCTCACTCGTTTGCATTTTCTGGCTCATCGCGATCTTTCTCGGGACCATCGGCAGGATCGGTTTGATCCGCGGCACCTGGCAGGCGGAAGGCGGCGCGGAGCGTTTGATCTTTGGCCAGTTATTTAGTGAAAGCACACCATATTTTTGGCGGGTATTTGGCTTGTCCTTGCTGGTGGGGCTGCCGATCATCCTTCTCGTCGGGGCGCTGGCCGCGGCATTGGTGCTATTTGGTGTCTCCATGAGTCAAGGCAATCGGACTTCGGCGTTTGGTTTTCTGGGTGTGCTACCCATTTTCTTCGCCTGTCTATGCGTGCTGATTCCCGTGGCAATTGTGATTAACATGATTGTCCGCCAGTCGGAGCGAGCGATCGTGCTGGAGAACCTGCCGGTACTGCCGTCCCTCAGCCGCGGCTGGGAGATTTTCCGCAGCCATCTCGGTGAGATCATTCTGATGGCGATCATCCTGGGCGTCCTTGGCGTCGTGACAGGCTTTATCATTGCCATCCCCGTTTTCATTGTGGTTGTTCCTGCGGCCATCGCCTTTGCGGCCGGCAATGCCCAAAACTGGACACCGCTGATCGTCGCAGGCGGACTGCTGTGTCTCTACATCCCCATCTCGCTGCTGTTGAATGGCATCGTGATTTCCTTTACCGAATCCGCATGGACGCTGACTTATCTGCGTTTGACGCGCAAACCGGATGCGAACGAACCCGTAACACCGGACCCTGAAACCCCACCCCCGCCCAGCTTAGATGATGGAGACAAGACGGTCATTTCCTCTTCGTATGCGTAGGACGTTATCGTTCATTCTAAGCCTCTGCCTGCTCGCCGTGACTCAGAACTTCGCGCGCGCCCAAACCGCGGCATATGCGGAGATCAGTGCCGTTGATCCGAAAGGATTCCCGCACGTCACCGCCCTTGTGAATGCGTTCAATGCCAGCGGCGAATTCATAGAGGAATTAAAGCCAGAGGCCGTCACCGTTTACGAGGACGGCCAGCCGCGCAAGGTAGACTCGCTGACCGAGTCGGCCGTCCCGGTGCAGGTTGTCGTAGGCATTAATCCGGGTCCCGCGCTTGCCGTGCGAGATGCAAGCGGCGTGCCACGCTTTAGCCAGGTTGTGGGTGCATTGGATGCCTGGGCAAATGCGGCAACCACCGATCCGAAAGATGATCTCAGTTTAATATCGTTATCCGGTTCCCTGATCAGTCATGCTGCGCCCAAAGACTGGTTTGTGAGTCTCAGTTCTTTTAAGCCCGATTTCCGCACAACGACTCCTAACCTGCAAACGCTGACCATCGCGCTCGACACGGCCAGCGCGCAAGTCACACAATCCGGCATGAAGCGCGCCATCCTGTTCATCACGCCGCACATGGATGACCCGAATATTGACAGCACCATCGCCCCGCTCATCCAGCGCGCGGTCGATGTCAAAGCACGCGTCTTCGTCTGGTTTGTGGACGCGGATACCCAGTTCAGCTCACCAAGTGCAAACGCGTTCCAAATGCTGGCGCAGCAGACCAATGGATCGTTCTTTGCCTATTCGGGCAAGGAAACCTTCCCGGACCTAAACACATACTTCATGCCATTACGGCATATCTATTCCCTGACGTACACTTCCTCTCTCAATGTCGGCGGCGATCATTCACTCGGTCTGGATGTGGATACGCCGGATGGCAAAATTTCGGCTCTCAGCCAATCGTTCAGCGTAGAGATTGCGCCGCCCAACCCGATTTTCATTTCGCCACCCCTGCAGATTAAACGACAGCCGCCGGGCGAGGATCCTTATACAGGCGAGCTGACGCCAGCGCAACAATCCATCAACATCATCGTTGAGTTTCCCGATGGGCATGCGCGCGATCTAAAGCGCACCACACTCTATGTAGATGGGCAAAAGGCTGCTGAAAATACATCCGAACCTTTTGAAACGTTCCTCTGGGACTTAAGCGATTACGATGCCAGCGGTCAGCACGAGATTGTGGTCGAAGCCGAGGATGTGCTGGGCTTGACCAAGTCCAGTATCGCTATCCCGATCACGATGACCGTGATTCAGCCCCCGGGTGGCATCCGCGGTCTGTTTGGGCGCTATAACTCCGACATCATCATAGGAGCGATCGCTCTGGCCGGTCTTCTGCTGCTCGTCATTTTGTTGCGGGGACGCACGAATGTTATTCTTTTCCGACGGCGAAAGGAGAGGCGCAAGCGTTTTGAAGATCCGCTCACTCAACCAGTCCATGCCACCACCGAGCCGCCTGCCTCCGCCATGAAAAAATCCAGGACGCAGCCACGTAAGATCATGGAGAGATGGCAGCCAAAGTCTGCGCCGCGCCTTGCCGAGGCTCCGGCCTACTTGATCCGCTTGACCCAGAATGGTGAGCCTGCCAGCGCCGCTCCCATCCCTCTTGTTGAAAAAGATATGAGTTTCGGCACAGACCCGGTACAATCGAAACGCGTGCTCGACGACGCATCCATCTCACCACTGCATGCGCGTATTAAACAGACAGAGAACGGAAGCTTTATCATTTACGATCACGGTTCTGTTGCCGGTACCTGGGTGAATTATGAACCGATCACGCGCGAAGGTCAGCGCCTCTCTCATGGAGACCACATCCATTTTGGGCAACTGGTCTATCGTTTTGACCTGAGTCAGCCTCCCGCCGAGTCGGAGCCGAAGATCGTCACGAGGAAATAACTCCGTCCAGGAAAAGCGTCCCGCAGGTTGACCTTGGACCACATAAAATTCCAGGAAACCATGCGGAACCGTTTATACTAGTACGCGGTAAACCTAAAATGCATGGAATTTTATTCGTTATACTGGCTAAACTGCCTTCCAACTTAATCTTGTTGGAGTACTAGAAGCATATCCATTTTATGATCCGTATCCAGCGCGCTCATCTTAATGTGGAAGCCCAAACCCATGCAGGCATGACGGGTAAGAACAACGAAGACCGTTATGCTGTAGCCTCGTTTGTCCTCAATGAGGATGATCGAATTCCGGTGTTGTTTGCCGTGCTTGCCGATGGGATCGGCGGGCACCGGGCCGGTGAAGTCGCGGCGGAGCTGGCGGTCAATCACATCATGCAGGTGGTGGCGAAAAGCGACGGGCGTCACATCCAGCAGACCATTGAGCATGCGGTGATCGAGGCGAGCGAGGCCATCGCTGCTCATTCGGCTTCGAACGAAAACTTAAAAGGCATGGGGGCAACCTGCGCGATCGCCTGGATCATTGGCGACAAGATCTACACGGCCTACGTCGGCGACTCACGCATTTATCTGATGCGCGGCGGTCGCATCCAGCAGCTCACGGTGGACCATTCCTGGGTGCAGGAGGCGATCGAAAAGGGTGTTATCACGCCGGAGATGGCGCGCGAGCATCCGAACGTGCACGTCATTCGCCGATATCTCGGCTCGCCTGAGCCACCCGAGCCAGACTTTCGTTTGAAGTTTTTCGATGGCGAAGGGGATCAGCAGGCGGAAGCAAATCAAGGCGTGCAGCTTCTGCCCGATGACGTTTTGCTCTTATGCAGCGATGGACTCACCGACCTCGTCTGGAACGATGAGATTCTGGAGACAGTCCGCACCCGGTCCAATATCAAGGAAGCCGCCCGGGCATTGGTCGATCTTGCCAACGCACGCGGCGGACACGATAACATCACCGTTGTCCTGGTTTCGGTCCCTTCCGATTTCAAGCTTGTAGTTAAAAAAAAAGGTAAAAAGATAGAATGGCTTCCGTGGGTCTTGGGTGGCATCGCCGGTCTGATATTTGTGATGCTGGCGGTATCGGTTTTGGCGTTCGGCTTGCTAGGCGGTACTGCAGCCACGTCCACCCCGACGACCACTACCACCGCTACGATGACGAGAACTCCGCTGCCAACACTGACAGCCTCGCCAACGATGACGGCGACCGCCACACAATCCCTGCCGATTGCACCCACCTATACGCCCTGGCCCACAAATACCAGAATACCGTAATTTGATGTTCCAACAAATAAGCGATGAACGATCAACTTCGAAATGAACTGTTAGCTCGAATAGAAAAAGAGCAAAATCTTCGCAGGGACTTGAACGCCAGCCCTGACGATATTCAATTAATCATGCGCATGATGGAAGCCGATGCGCAAAATACGATGTGGCTGGAAGAAATCATCCAGCAGTATGGCTGGCCTTCCAAATCCTTGGTTGGGGAAGAAGGAGCGCAAGCCGCATTCCTGATCGTACAACATTCGCCAGCCTTGCAATTTCAAAAGAAATGCCTGCAGTTGTTGGAACAGGCTGTACATGAAAATGAAGCGGACGCCATCAGCCTGGCATACTTGACCGATCGTATCCGCACCTCGGAGGGCAAGCCACAGCTCTATGGGACACAAGGTCAAACGAGTGCCGATGGCTCGATTATTCCATTTCCGATCGAAGACAAAGAACATGTGGATGAGCGCCGCAGCGCCCTGGGATTGGAGCCTGTTGCCGAGTATTTCAAAAGCATGAATGAGACGTATAAAACCAAATCAAGTGAGAGGTGAGCAGCATGCCTATCAAACATAGCACGGATGTCGAAGCGAAAAATGTCGCTGCCGGAAAAGAGACAACTATCCAAGTCCTGATCTCCTCCCAGGAGGGACCGAACTTCGCTTTGCGCAAATTCTCCATCCAAAAAGGCGGAGGAATGCCGCGTCACACCAACACGGTGGAACATGAACAATACGTGCTGCGCGGTGAGGCAACCATCACGATTGGAGAGGAAACCCACCATGTCAAAGCCGGCGATGTGGTTTTTATCCCCGAAGGCGCCATCCATTCGTATGACAATACCGGCGAGGAGCCCTTCGAATTCCTGTGTATCATCCCAAACAAGGAAGATAAGATCACGATCGTGGAAGAATCGTGTTAATGTTGTTAACCATGTAGGGGCGGGCAGCCGCCCGCCCCTACATGGTTATAACGGTTGTTTCGCCGGGATCCCCGGCTTGCGCGGATATTTCGGGGGAGTCGCAGCCACCTTATCTGCAACGATCAGGTAACGGTCATCCACCACACCCGGCAAATGGACCGGGATCACCTGCTTCAATTTCCCTCCTAACAACTTGATCGCGCTTTCGGCGGATTGCGCCTCCGCTGGTCCGCTTTCGCCTTTTTGCGCAAGCATCGTTCCGCCGATTTTTACCAGCGGGATCAAATACTCGCTTAACACATTCAGGTTCGCCACAGCGCGCGCCACTGCATAATCATACTTTTCACGATGACCGGCATCCTGCCCGAGTTCCTCGGCGCGCGCCTGGATCACATCCACATTGTCCAGCCCAAGCACGCGCACAATGTGCTGGCAGAAGGTCACTTTCTTGCCAACCGATTCCACCAGTGTAAGTTTCAAATGAGGATCAATGATTTTGAGAGGGATGCCGGGAAACCCCGCGCCCGTCCCCACGTCAATCAGGCGATGAGGCGAGTTTGACTTCCATGCCAGCACGCAGGATAGCGAATCCAGGAAATGTTTTGTACGAATGGATTCGGAATCACGGATTGCCGTTAAGTTGAACTTGCTGTTCCAGTCGAGCAATTCTTTTTCATAGGTTGCGAACGCCGCCACCTGCCGCCCGCTCATGTGAACGTTGAATAGCGTGGATGCATCCTGGACAAGTTTTTCCATGATCGGAAATTATACATGCTGGCGCAGTACAACGTAAATTAAAAGACCTGACCGGTTTTCGGAACCAGTCAGGTCTGATCTACTACAGATTACTATTTCTTGGCTACATCTGTTTCTTCTACAACCACTCTCGCTTTGCGAGTCCGACGGTACACCGCGCGCCCGATGAGATAGAGGATCAAGAGCGGGATGGCGATCAGGATCAGTGCCGGCAGTGTAAAGATGACGAAGCGGATAAGGAACTCGGCAAAGTTCTGCATGAAGCGGAGCAGATCCTCAATAGCTGCTTTCGCCGCGCCTTCGGGCTTCCAGGGACCGACCTCGATGGGCTGGGTACTCGCTTCGGCAATCAGGCGTACGCTGATAGAAGAGAGTCTGGCAGATTCCTCATAATACTTGATCTGGCCCTTGAGCTGTTCGATCTCGGTCTGCACGGTCTGCACCTGGACATAAATGGCAAGGACATCTTCCGCTTTCGTTGCTGTATCCATGATCTCGAGCAGCTTCTTTTCGGCAGCTTGCTTGGCAGTGAGCTGCGCCTGCAGGTCCACGTAGACGTTGGTCACATCCTGACCGGAGCGATTCTCGTTCTGGACCTCAACGGCACCTTCCTTGATCTTGGATAGGGCTTCATCCAATCTATCGGATGGGACGCGGATAACTATGGTTGCCTCGGGCACTTCCTTGCCCAGGGATGTGAACGACTGGTAAAGATTGGAAGAGACCACATAACCGCTCATATCATTGGCGAGTTTGGCGATCTCTGCCATACGTGCCTTGGGATCGGTGACCACAATGGACAGGTCGGCATTCTCGATGACGAGTCGCTCCTGGGGAGCCTGGGCATTGCCGCTGTTATAGAATTCTGCGCTTTTGGCAGCATCGTTCGTCACTGTAGAAGGCATGGGAGGTTCGGCAGGGGCAACCCCGACTTCGGGTGCCGCGCCTCCGCCACCACCCATTCCATATCCGAGATCACGGCTGGACGTGGAAAACGCTGCCCCTCCCATCATGGAGGTGAAGATGGTCCCAAGGATTAAGAAAATTGCAATAACGGAAACAACAATAATTAACGGGCGTTTCATGGTGTTACTCCTTCATAGTTGTACGTTGATTTCACCCGAAGGACGAATACTATGTTGTAAATGTTCCTGGCCCCCTCCCCAGCCCGACAGGGCGGGTGGGGGCTACCACCCCTCCGCAATCCTCATGGCATGTTTCTCTGGCAGCCCGGCTTGGCGAATGCGCTGCTGCACTTCCGAGATGTTGTAGTTGACGCGGCGCGGCTCCCACGTCTCCGCAGTGCTATCATAGATGGCGTAGGCAGCGCGTGGGTCACGGTCGCGCGGCTGGCCGACCGAGCCGGGATTGGCGATCAGTCTCGGTTGCAGATTGACTGGCTCGCCCGGTCTCATCGGCTTGAGGCTGACGCGGTCGGTCCGCTGATCCAACTGGAACATGCACTGCAAGTGAGAATGTCCCACGAAGCACCAGGGTGTGGTGAAATGATCGAAGTTCAAACGTGCCGACAGGGTGTTCAAAATATATTCCCAGACCGAATCGCGCGGACTGCCGTGCACCAGGCTGGCATTCTCGCGCACTTTCAAGTGCCAAGGCAGCGAGCGCAGGAAGTCCATGTTGTCCGCGCTCAAGACACGCTCGTGATATTCCAGCGTGCGGCGCGCATCGCCATTAAAAGCCTCGAACGGAATCTGGCCGATCACCGCCACATCGTGATTGCCCAGAATGCAAGTCAGGTTGGGAATTTCGCGAATTTGCTCCAGCACCGCATTCGGGTCGGGACCATATCCCACCAGATCGCCCAGGCACCAGGTTTCATCCACTGTCCCCGCGTCTTTGAGCACCGCCTCCAGCGCGGTGTAATTGGCATGAATATCAGATATCACAAGAATACGCATAAATTACTCCAGCAGCGCCGCAAGTCGTTCGATGATGGTTTCTGCCACTTCGCTTTTGCTCATCAGTGGGAGTGACTCTTTGCGACCATCTGCAAATAAAAGTGTAACGCGATTTGTTTCCACTGCGAAGCCTGCATCCCGGGCGGAGATATCGTTCGCAGCAATAAAGTCCAAGCCCTTGGATGTCAATTTGGCGGAGGCGTTTTCGAGCAGATCGCGAGATTCGGCCGCAAATCCCACCACAACGAACGGACGCTCCCGCTTCGCGTCACGCTTCTGGCTGGATACCGTTTTCAAAATGTCTTCGGTCGCCTCGAGCTCAATCTGCGGAATGCCGCCCTCTTTCTTGATCTTATCCTTTGCCTGAGTCTTCGGGCGGAAGTCTGCCACAGCCGCCGCCATGATGAGGGCATCGCTTTGTGCGGCTTCGCTGAGCACGCAATCCAGCATTTGCCTGGCAGTTTCGGTCTTGACCAGGCGCGCGCCGACCGGTGGAGTCAATGCCACCGGCGTAGTGATCAGTGTGACCTCGGCGCCCGCATCCAAGGCAGCCTGTGCCAAGGCATAGCCCTGTCTGCCCGACGAGCGATTTGTGAGCACCCGGACTGGATCGAGCGGCTCGTGAGTCCCTCCGGCGGTGACGACGACTTTTTTACCGGCGAGCCGTCCCTTTTGTCCGAGGATGAGACGGGCGTGACCGAGGATCTCCAGTGGCTCGAGCATGCGTCCCGTGCCGGAGAGTCCCGAAGCGAGATGGCCCTCCGCCGGTCCGACGAAGATCACGCCGCGTTTCTTGAGCGTATCCACGTTTTCCTGCGTAGCAGAATGATCGAACATGCCACCATCCATCGCCGGTGCGACCAACAGCGGCGAGTTGGCCGCCAGTGCCGTGACCGTCAGCAAAGAATCCGCCGATCCGTGCGCTAGTTTGGCAAGGGTATTCGCCGTACAGGGCGCGACGATCAGCAATTCCACGGTGTGACCGAGGCCCACATGCAGCACATGCGCCTCGCTGCCCCACAGATCGGAATCGACATATGCCCGCCGACCGGTCACGGATTGGAAAGTAAGCGGTGTAATGAATTTTTCTGCTGCTCTTGTGAGAATAACATCCACCTGCGCGCCCGCCTGAGTCAGCTTCGAAGCAAGATCCGCCGCCTTATACGCGGCAATGGAACCCGTCACCCCGAGAATGATTCGCTTGCCTGAAAGGACTGACATGCGCTGATTATACTTCGCTTGTCGGGAAGGTTACTTCATAGCCCTTCATCGCTATAATTTTCTCGTCCTATTTCTTAACTGGAACGCTTCTTTAATTGGATCCCATAATCATCTATTGTTACCAACGTGACGTAGCTCAAGCGCTCGACCATATCGGTGCGCAGCGTGGGCAGGGCTGGGTTGAGTCTCAAGTGGACTGGAAGGTGGCAAGTCCATATGCGCAACAACGCGGATATGCAGGCATCGACGGCTGGAAGCAACTGTACCAGGACTATCGGGAATTAACTGATATATATCTCCAGACCCTACTAATCCCTAAGATTGCGCTTGAAACCAGCGCGGGCGAGTGGTCCAGCTATCAGATGCACATCTGTAAATTCCTGGATCTTCCCTTCCTTCCTGAACCTACCTGGCAGCGCTGGTTCTACAAACTCTACGATTATCTTGTCGATATCCGCTAATATCGTCGGAAGTTGCCCATCTTTTTGCTAAACCCATGCTGCACTTGGTAAGAGGGTTATCTTAGAAGTGAGGAACGATCATCCAGCTATGAGTATTTCATAGGCTCAGCGCTAGCCCTTGACCGCGCCGGCCGTAATGCCTTCGATCAATGTGCGTTGCATGAAGAAGTAGAGCATCAATAACGGAAACGACATCATGGTCGTCATCGCCATCATATAGTGGAATTTGGGAGCCTCTTTCGAGAGACTTTCTTCGAAGAACTTAAGCGCCATGATCAAGGGGTACTTCTCGCCACTGTTCAGGTAAATCAAGGGACCCATGAAGTTATTCCAGTTGCCGATGAAACTGAGCACTGCAATCGCTAGCAGTGCTGGTCTTACCAGCGGCAGCATGATATGCCAGTAGATCTGGAACGTGTTC
>DATHUN010000527.1:0-3929 GCA_035462205.1 Anaerolineales bacterium | reverse complement strand
CTTGCTTTCCCCGATAATATTATACGGAAGGAATATGTCTTGGAAGCCGGCATCGGCCATGATCTCGGCCTCGCTGACCTTTTGACACGTTATTCCCACGGCACCGGCCTCCATTTGCATCCTGGCAATCGCCGGAATTTTATGGGTCTTGATGTGCGGCCGGTTCGCGATTTTATGCTCATCAAGATAGGTTTGCAGGCGGGTGATATTCGATTCGAGCCGGTCCAGGTCGACAACGGGAACAGGCGTTTCCAATTCGTCGATCTGCATCGACTAGCCCTTTCCAACGTAGGCGATCGCATCAATCTCGACTAAGAACCCCAGCAATTGGCTGCCGACGGTGGTACGAGTCGGTTTGGGATCAGGAAAGTAGGTGGAATAGACCTTGTTGTAACCATCAAACATTGCCAGATCGCTCAAATGGGCATTCACTTTGACAACGTCTGTCATGCCAGCGCCGCCAGCTTCGAGGACGGCTTTGACATTCTCCAGGACACGCGCAGTTTGCTCTTCAATCGTGTCGCCGACGATCTGTCCGGTGACCGGATCGCGCGGCACCTGACCGGACACAAATACAAAGTCACCCACGCGTAATCCGGGTGAATAGGCTCCCATGGGGGCACCGCTGGAGCTGGTTGTTATAAGTTGCTTGGGCATATATTTTCTCCTTTAATGGGATTCATTCCAGGCCGCGCGCAGCAGACGCAGCCAGTTGCCGTGCATGATGGAGGCGATGTCGGTATCTTTATATCCGCGCTGGGAAAGGATATCTGCGATGTGCTGCACATCCGCGATCGTGTCCAGGTCCGACGGAGACTGCTCCCTCCCAAAACCACCGTCGAGGTCACTGCCAATGGCAGCATGCTGGCTGTCACCGGCGAGCTGGCAGATATGATCAATGTGATCTGTGACATGTGCGAGTGTGACTTGATCGTTATCCTTCGCCCCAAGAGTCCAACTGGCACGAATCATCCAGTTATCAAACGCGGCGCCGATCACGCCGTCCCGGGAGACGATAGCGCGAATTTGTTGGTCATCGAATTGGCGTTGGTGAGGCACTAGTGCGCGGCAATTATTATGGCTGGCGAGCACAACTCCACTGAACCGGTCTAATGCCTGCCAAAATGCCTGATCGGAGAGATGGGTTAAATCCAGGATGACGTTTTCACTTTCCATCTCTTGTAATAGTTTCCAGCCCTGCGCGGTAAACCCGTTTTCCGTGGAGGTGCCACCAGCATAGCGACCCAGACCATAATGAGCGGGTCCGATAATGCGGACTCCGGCCTCCCTCCAGATTGCGAGCTGCTCTGGTTCCAGAAGCGGGTCGGCACTCTCCATGCTGATCACGAGACCAAGTTTTGGCTGCGGAGGATCGGTTTGGTATTCCCATTCAAGCCATGCATCTATGTGATCCTCCAAACCCGTAAGATCGGTGATCACGCGAACTTCGTTTAACGCAGCCAGAGCACGATAATACGCAAGCTGACCTTGTGCAATTGCATTGGCTTGTAATGGGGAGGAGTAATCCAGGTTTGGAAGAGGCTTGCCTGTAGAGCGTGCCAACAACGTTGCGAAGCAAAGCGCAACACGACCCTTCCGCATTTCAGGAAGTGCGACTGTCCCGCGACCGCGTCCTGCACCACTAAGACGACTCTCCTGAGTACGGATCGTATACACCGAATGCTGCAGATTGCGATTCCACTGCAAGGCATTCCACGCCAAATCCAGATGTGCATCCACGATAAGCATCTATGAATTTCCTCCCCCTGATTGTACTATTAGTGAGATTTTCTCTAAGTACGGTTTATTGCAACCTGCTCTTTTCCCACGCTCACTTACCGAACACTCAAAATCCACCAACCAATCAGGATCAATTCAGCGAACCCGTCTCCAAGATAGACAGGTGAAATCACTCGTTTGATGACATAGATAAATTCTACGAGTGCCAGGGCAGCCGCACTTCCCACGGCGAGAAAAATGACGGGCGGGTTGACTGTGCCTGTCATTTGCGCGTACAACAATACCACGCCAATTACAGCCAAGATCAATCCAACTGTCTTCACCAGCCACAAATCCGTTTTGGGACCCGTGATCAATAAAAAGGTTTTCATACTGAGGATCGGCCAGACGCCCGTGATAAAAAAGTAAATCCCCTGCACGAGAGCTACTTTATATTCCATGTACAGACCTTTTCAATCACTGGTGAGAATAAAACTCATCGTCTCCGGCGCCAAAGTTTATTGACAAGCGTGAACAATGCCAGCGCCCCAACGAGTTGCCACACGGGAGATGAGCTCTTGTACTGAACACGTGCAACTTCTCCTGAAGGTGGCAGCTCTTTCTTTCGTTTATTGCGCACCCATTGGGACGTGAAGAAATCCACGAGGCCAGGAAAACGTCTGTTCAAAAAGACGAGCGGGTCATATAGACGGCTAATAAAGAGCTCGCGACGAGGTTGTTCAACCAGTCCCAGCAGGTGGCGTGCGAGTCGCTCGCGGCTGATTCGACCGATAGGAATGGATCGATATCGAATACCGCCTTCGCGTACGACTCTGCTATTGAATTCGGTGCCGGAAACAGAACTGGGATGGACCCGAATTACTGTGATGCCCCAAGGAAGCAAACTACGGCGCATGCCATCCGTGAGACCCTCGACGGCATATTTTGAGCTAGCATAAATCGTCAGCGGAGGATTAACGACACGGCTCGCATAGGAGCTCATATTGATAATAATGCCTGAATGCTGCCGTTGCATCACCGGAATGACTTGACGGCTCATTTCTGCCAAGCCAATCACGTTAACGTCAAATGTTCGGCGTAGGTCTTCATGGGAGATTTCTTCTAGCCACTGGTAAAGCGCCCAGCCGGCAATGTTGGCGAGTATATCAATGCGTCCAAATGTGGATACGGTGGTTTGAACGAGGTGCTCGATTTGAGCGGGGTCGGTCACATCTGTCGGTACAGCCAAGGCTGTTCCCCCCATTTCTTCAATCTCTTTCTGGAGACGCTCGAGCCGGTCTGCGCGCCGCGCCGCTAAAACGGTAACCATTCCGGCCTTTGCAAATTCGCGCGCGGTCGCTTCGCCGATCCCGGAGGATGCCCCGGTCACAATTGCCACTTTTCCATCAAGAGCGGGGAGCTTGTTCATTTTCATGTTGTTTGGTCCTTTGTTGATTAAGACGTTCGTGTAGATTTATCGTTATGGGATGGTTGGTGCACGCGATGTATTCTCCTACTTGACGCTCCTACGTCCTGCCGCTATAATCTGCCCGCTTGAACCGTAAATTATGTAGGGGCGGACGGCCCTTTGCGAACCCTAATCGCGACCGTCCGCCCCTACAATGTGTAAAATAAGGAGAAAGATCAATGCCCCCACATCCAAAGCGCAAACATTCCAAGAGCCGCCGCGATAACCGTCGCGCCCATGATGCTCTGCAGGCTCGCAACCTCACGACCTGTTCCAACTGCGGGTCGATGCGCCTTCCCCACACAGTCTGTCCGAATTGCGGCTTCTACGAAGGTCGCGAAGTTGTCGAAGTGAAGAAGGAAAAGAAAAAGGCTGAGTAGGGACGGGCAGTCCGTGCAGGAATACATAACGGGTCGTTACCTCTACGACCCGTTTGTGTTTAATGGGTGTGCGCAATCATAAATGACGGAGGCATGATGAAACTCAAACTGCAATCGACAGCTTTTGTTTTTCCCGGTCAGGGATCTCAGGCTGTAGGCATGGGCAAAGAGCTTGCGGAAACCTATCCGATCGCGAAACAGACATTTGACGAAGCGGATTCCATTCTCGGGTTTTCGCTTTCGCAACTCATGTGGAATGGATTGGTAGAAGCGCTGAACGAGACGGTCAACACACAGCCTGCTCTCTATGTTCATTCGATTGCAGTATGGCGGACCTTCAGAAATCTTTATCCGGATCTGAA
>DATHUN010000526.1:0-2967 GCA_035462205.1 Anaerolineales bacterium | reverse complement strand
AACCGCACCGATATTCACGCAGGCAGCTTCTTAAAAGAAAAACTGCCCTGGATGCCAAGGCAGTTTTCAATATCTTTCGATCCCGGTTAAAGATGTTTCGTGCCATCCGGCATCGTGGTGCCTGCGAGGGATTTTGCCTTTTCGAGCGCGGTATCCGTAATTTGCGTCCCGGAAAGATCCGCCTGGCTCAAGTCCGCTTCGCGCAGGTCAGCGCCGAGCAGTTTGGCTCCGCCGAGTTTCGCTCCTCGAAGGTTTGCGCCGACCAGATCGCCGACATTGAGATTGGCACCGCTCAAATCCGCGTCACACAAATCCGCTTCATTCAAGCGCACACCGCGCAGATCAGCGCCGTTGAAGTTGGCTTTGTTAAGTTTTGCCTGGTTTAGATTGGCACCGCTCAGATTGGACTCAAACAGCTCGGCACCACTCAAATTGGCACCACTCAAATTGGCTCCGCTCAAGTTTGCTTCGCTCAAGAAGGATTTGCCCAGGTTGGCGCCATGCAGATCGGCTCCGCTGAGATCGGCTCCGGCGAGATTGAGCCGACTTAAGTTGGCATGCTCGACAACGGCACTACGAAGGTCGGCGCCGCACAGGTCAATGACGGCTTCCCGGTCGATCAAGCCGGAGTCTTTCAGGAACAACAGAACAGAGCCTTTGCGCTGTGCATCCAATTCGCGCAGTACAGCCAGCGTGCGAGACTTGGCAACGTTGCGCACCTCGTCGCTCGAGAATTTTGACAGTTTATCCTTGAGCAGCAGCTCGGACATCCGGTCAATGTAGGCCTGCAGGGCGGCGGCTTGCTGGTGATCAACGGCGATTTCACGGGCAACGTCCGCTTCGTCTTCGATGTTGCGGGGCTCTTCATCGGTGCGCTGGGAGCGGCTCAAGAACACAAATCCACCCGCCAGGAAGAGCGGCACGAGCAACAGGTTCATCCAGTCCCACAAGGTTTTCGATTGCAGGGAGCTATCTATGTACTTTCCCAACCCCGCCAGCCCAAGGACAGGAATAGCAATGATCAGTGCAATTCCTGCGACTTGAAAGTACCTTGACGGCTTCGTATTTAATAGTGGTTCCATAATGTTTACTCCATGAGGCTGCTTTGCTACAGCAATAATGCCATTGTCGTAAAATGTATTTACCTAACTAGACACCTAAGAATACCAAAAGATACTTAATTGATCTCCTTCCTAATAAAATTGACATGTTGTGGTAATGCTGGTTTCAATTGCCTAGACCACCCCAAAAACCTCTCAGTTTACATCTCCTGGACTATTTTGATTGCAAGTTTCTTTTTCCTATGCTCAAACTACAGTACAATGGTGCGGGATATCCATTGCTGATGTTTCAAGGTATACCGGTTGAGGAGTGAAATAATGGCTGCATCTCCGCTTTTGAGGTAACGATGCAGTTTTGTTTTAACTCATCTTCGTCATCTTGGAGGTACTCCATGCTCTCGAACCTGTCCCGCTTGCTGACGTATCTGCTTGCCCTCCTGTATGCAATTTTAGGCGCGTTGCTCTGGTTGTTTCCGGCAGCGTTCGCCCCAGTCTTTGCCTGGAAGGTGACCCCGTTTATGACCATGACGATCGGCGGCTGGGCGCTCGGTAATGCCTGGCTGGCATGGATCACGGCGCGGCGCTGGCAATGGAATCTGGTCTTCACCGCTCTCCTCTACCTGTGGTTATTCGGCCTTGGGGAGTTGCTGGTGCTCTTCAACTTTCGGTCCAAGCTGGTCCTGGCGCATCCGATTGCCTGGTTGTACTTGATCACTCTGATCGTCAACGCGATCGCAGCCGTGACCGGCATCCTGGACTGGATTCGCATTCGTCCATCGGCAGCTTCAACAGGTCCAGGCTTCACGACCCTGTACAAGGTCGGTTTGATTCCGTTTATCCTGTTTGTGGGTTTTCTGGGTGTGTATGGTTTGACAGCACAGATCGGCGATCCGGGTACCAACGGGGGTATCTTTCCTGAGGTCATGTCGTTGTTCACGCTGCGCAGTTTCGGGATGTTTTACTTAACGATCGCCCTGGCTGTTGTTCCCTTCCTTTGGATCAAGAATCTCAATTCAATTCTTCATCACTCCATCGCTTCGTATGGCCTGATCATCTTCATCACGATTGCAGCCTTTGTGTATCTGCCTCTCTTTGATTTTGGCGCCCGACCCGGCGGTGCGCTCTACATCCTCGCCTATCTCATTGTAGGCATTCCTCTCCTGTTTGTATTCCGCAAGCTCGGCACGGGCGCAGCCGGTTGATGGACATTACCAGCCTGCAGAATCCGCGCGTCAAACAGATCGTCAAACTGCGCGATGACAAGAAGCAGCGTCAGCGCGAGGGTTTGATGCTTGTCGAAGGCTATGACGAGATTTCCCTCGCCCTCACCGCCGGATACGTTCCGCGCACAGTCTTCGTCGCACCGGAGCTGGCTCGCCGTCAAATGGAGTCTGTCGCGGAGGAGACTCTTACGGTTTCCCCGGCCGTGTTCGAGAAGATGTCGTACCGCGAGAATCCAGATGGATGGTTGGCGCTCTTTCCGATCCCGCGTATCTCGTTTGACGATTTGAAGTTGAGTCCCTCTCCACTGATCATTGTTGCAGAGTCAGTGGAGAAGCCCGGCAACCTGGGCGCCATTCTGCGCACCGCCGATGCAGCCGGGGTCGATGCTGTGCTCGTCTGCGACCCTCGCCTGGATGCATACAGTCCGAACGCCGTCCGTGCCTCGCGGGGGACAATCTTCACCGTCCCGGTGGTGGAGACCAGTAGCGCGCAAGCATTGGTCTGGCTGCAACTGCACGGCATCCGGATTCTTGCCGCGACGCCCTCGGCGGATGCAGAGTACACGCGTCAGAATCTGCGCCTCCCCCTGGCCGTTGCGGTGGGAACGGAAGACGAAGGCTTGACCGCCCTCTGGATGAGCCAGGCGGATCTCAAAGTCAAAATTCCGATGGTGGGGAAAGTC
>DATHUN010000525.1:0-11100 GCA_035462205.1 Anaerolineales bacterium | reverse complement strand
ATAATCCGTTTGGCAATGAGGTCTGGGCGTATGGCTTCCGCAATCCCTGGCGTTTTTCCTTCGATAAGCTGACCGGCGATCTTTACATCGGCGATGTAGGTCAGAACCAATGGGAAGAGATCGACTTTCTTCCGGCCGGTTCGCCCGGTGGAACGAACTTTGGCTGGAACCTGCGGGAAGGCGCCCATGATTACAAAGGCAGTGCCTCTCCGGATCTAACGGAGCCGGTAGCAGAATATAGCCACCAGGAAGGCGGCTGCTCCGTCACGGGCGGCTATGTATACCGCGGCGCGATGTCCGAATGGAACGGAATTTACCTGTACGGCGATTACTGCACCGGGCTGATCTGGGGCTTGATCCGCGCCAATGACGGCTGGCAAAAACAACAGCTATTCGATGTGGATGTGACGATTACCTCCTTTGGGCAGGATGAAGCGGGCGAGATTTATCTGCTCAGCGATAGTGGAACTATCTATCGCCTTGCTCATAAATAAATTCAGCCAAGTATTATCCATAATAGGCAGATTGTCATCCCGAAATAGGACGCCTGTCACTGGCAGGCTTTTTTTGATTGCCATACAATGACATAGTAATCTGGAGGTGTCGTATGGCTGAGAAAAAGTGGTATGTGAGCAAGGTTTGTTACTGCGAACATGTTGGACACGAAATTGCTCTGGAAACCCAAGTCGTGCTTCCGTCTGAGTATCTGCCCGAACAACGACCACGCGTTATCGCCCATCGTTGTTCCAACGCCCTGGAGTGTAACGGCATCAACAAGCCCGCCTGCGTCTGGGCCGGAACAAATCCAGATTACCGTCCCTTCTAAAACTTGGTAGACGACAACAATCGTCTGCTTGGTATATAAACTCTCTCCTCCCTCTGAGTTGGTCTTTGGCTGCTCCGCCCGCGATGGCGGAGTAAGCCGTTAAATAGGGATAGGATTTGGGCCTCTCCGGAAGCCTTGACATGGCTCCGTTTTCGCAGATAATTACATAAATTGAATAAAGGCTGTGACAGAGGAAAGTAGACCGACAGAAGCCGCCAGAGATGGGCAGCAAAACCGCTGAAAGCTGCACTCGACCGAAATCAGTTGAAGTTCCCTCCTGAGCCGTGAAGGTGAACGTGGTGCAAGACGTCCTCTTGCCTACAAGTAGTCTGAACCGCGATCCCTGCGTTACAGGGGAGGCTGATGTTAGTCAGCGCAAAGTGCATTGTCCGGGATATTCATCCCGACAATGAATTTGGGTGGTACCACGGGAGCTTAAGTGCCTCTCGTCCCATGGTGGACGAGAGGTTTTTTGTTTGTAAATATGTAGGGGCGAGCATGCTTTGCCCTAGCGGAAACATGGAGGCAAGAATGTTGGATAAATTGAGTGAGATCGAAAAGACTGCAATGGAATCATTAAATAGGATTCATGAGGCAACGGCGCTGGAAGCCTGGCGCGTTGCCAATGTGGGACGTAGTTCGCCGCTGATGCAGGTCTTTTCAGAGTTGGGGAAACTTTCCAAAGAGGAGCGACCCGCCGCCGGTGCTGCCGCAAACCGGGTCAAGCTGGCGCTCGAATCCGCTTTGACGGAGCGCGCCGAGGCAATCAAAGCTGCGGCGTTGGCGAAGTCACTCGAGGAGGAACAGCTTGATGTGACCCTGCCGGGACGAGAAGTGCATATCGGGCGCTTGCATCCGTCCACACAGCAACTGCGGCTGGTGCTGGACATCCTCGCCGAAATGGGTTTTCAGGTTTACACGTCGCGGGAGGTGGAAACGGATGAGTATAACTTTCAGCTGCTGAACTTCCCGCCGTATCATCCGGCGCGTGAGATGCAGGATACGTTCTTCGTCGAGGCCGGGGATCGTGGCGATAACCCAATCATGCTCCGTACCCAGACCTCACCGGGACAGATCCGCGCGATGCATGAATTCGCGGCGATGAATCCGGATAATCCACCACCGATCCGTATCGCGGTGCCTGGGATGTGTTTCCGCTATGAACAGATCACGGCGCGTTCTGAGATCCAGTTCAACCAGGTGGAGGGACTTGTGGTGGGGGAGAACATCACTTTCGCCGATCTAAAGGGAACCTTGATCGACTTTGCCCGGCGCATGTTCGGTCAAAACGTGCGCACGCGCTTCCGCGCCTCGTACTTCCCCTTCACCGAACCGTCCGCCGAAATGGACGTGGAATGTTTTGTTTGTGGCGGCAAAGGATGCCAGGTCTGCAAGAATTCCGGCTGGCTGGAAATCCTGGGCTGCGGCATGGTCCACCCGATTGTCTTGCAGAATGGCGGATACGACCCGGCGCGTTATTCGGGATACGCCTGGGGCATGGGACCCGAACGCCAGCTCATGCTGCGCTACAAGATCGACGATATCCGTTATTTCTGGGGCAACGACTTGCGTTTCCTCGAACAATTCTAGGAGGCAGGAATGAAATTACCGATTTCCTGGCTAAAAGATTACATTGACTTGGATGGGCTGTCCATCGAAGAGATCGCTAAAAAACTTACTCTGGCCGGGCTTGAAGTGGACGAGATCAAGTACGCAGGTTTACCCATGCCAGCGAAAAACGGCGAGCGGCATGAGTTCAAGACCAGCGGCATCGGCTGGGACCGCGACAAAATCGTCGTGGCGGAAATTCGGGAAGTGAATCCACACCCCAACGCGGACCGGCTGACGCTGCTCGATCTCTTTGACGGTCAGCGGTCGCAAGTGGTTCTGACGGGTGCGCCGAATATCTTTCACTTGAAAGGTACGGGCAAGCTCGCCAAGCCGATCAAAGTTGCCTATGCTAAAGAAGGCTCGACGATCTACGATGGTCACGCCGATGGACTCGTGCTGACGACCCTCAAACGCGCCAAGATCCGCGGCGTGGAGTCTTATTCGATGGTGGCCTCCGAAAAGGAACTTGGGATTTCCGAAGAACATGAAGGCATCATTATTCTCGACGACGATGCGCCGGTGGGTATGCCGCTCGTGGATTATATGGGGGATGCCGTGCTCGATATCAGCATCCTGCCGAATATGGCCCGCAATGCCAATGTGATCGGTATTGCCCGCGAACTCTCGGCACTGACGGGAAGACCGCTCCGGAAACCAACGATCGAATATCCAACCGAGGGGCAACCTGTCCAAGAGCTGGTTGCCATTGAAATCAACGAGCCGGAACTCAATCCACGGTTCGTCATTGGGTTAATCCGCGATGTGGAGATCAAGCCGAGTCCGTATCAAATCCAGCGACGTTTACGACTCGCAGGAGTGCGCCCGATTAATAATATTGTGGATGCGACGAACTATGCCATGATCGATCTGGGCGAGCCCCTGCACGCCTTCGATTACGATGTGCTAAAGGAACGCGCTGGAAATAAAAATGTAAAAATCATCACACGTTCTGCAAAGGATGGCGAACGACTTACTACCCTGGATGGCACGCAGCGCACGCTGACCTCCTCGAACGTTCTCGTGTGTGATGAGAAAGGTCCATTGTCATTGGCGGGTGTCATGGGTGGCGAGGAAAGCGAAGTGTACGATGCCTCGAAGGAGGTGCTGGATGCCAAAGGTCCGGAGAGGAACGTGGGCGACCTGCAACGCGGCAAAGCCAGTGCCCGTGGCAAGAGCACAAGCAACATCCTGCTGGAGGGCGCGGCCTGGAACTTCATCAACATCCGTAAGACGGCGAAGCAGCACAATCTCCCCTCCGAAGCTTCCTTCCGTTTCTCGCGCGGCGTGCATCCTGCTCTGGCGGAACAAGGCGTAAGACGCGGACTGCAACTGATGGCGGCCTGGTCGGGCGGCAAAGTTGCGCCGGGGCTGGTGGATGAATATCCGCTCCAGCCAAACGATCCGACGGTTACCGTTTCGCCCAAGGACGTCCGGCGGCTGATCGGGATCGAGCTTACCGCGCAGGAAATCGCGGATTTATTGGCGCATCTCGAATTTGAAAGTACGGTCGACGCGGAACATGATTATGTCCAGGTGAAGACGCCACCGCATCGGCTGGATATCGGCGAAGGAATCGTCGGTATTGCGGATGTGATCGAAGAGGTGGCGCGCAGCTATGGCTACGACCGCATTCCCGAAACGCGCATGGCAGATGCGCTCCCGCCGCAGATCGGCAATCCCGTTTATGAATGGGAAGAGCGCGCCCGTGATGTGCTCGTCGATCTCGGTCTGCAGGAAGTGGTAAGCTATCGCCTGACGTCCCCGGAACGTGAGAGCCGCCTGATTACTTACGATGATTATGTAACAATCGCTAACCCGATTACGCCAGAGCGTCGTGTGCTGCGAAGAAGTGTGCTCGCCTCTATCCTGGAATCTGCGGAGAAAAATGCCCGCGCCGAATCCATTGCGATGTTCGAGATCGGCTCTATCTTCGAGCCGATCAAAAACGATCTGCCGAATGAGCCACACCGACTGGGTATCGTGATGACCGGCCTCCGCCACGCGACTGCCTGGGATGTGAAGGAATCGCCCGTCCTGGATTTCTACGACCTGAAGGGACGAATCGAGCTCCTGCTGGGCGAACTCCACTATCCCAACGTTTCCTACACGCCGACCGATTCCGTGAACTACCTGCATCCCGGCAAAGCCGCCGAGGTCAAAGTCAACGGCCAGATTATCGGTGTGCTCGGCGAACTACACCCGTTGACCAAGGAAAAATATGAATTCGGCAGTGCTCCGGTCATCGTTGCGGAATTCGATCTTGACACACTGCGCAGCATGAGCCCAACCTATGGAATTACTCCCGTTGCCGATGTGCCGCCTGTATTCGAGGACATCGCCGTGATCGTGGACGAGTCGGTACCAGCGGAACGCGTCGCCAGCCTGATCAAGCAGACGGGTGGAAAGACCGTAACCCGAGTTCACTTGTTCGACGTGTATCGCGATGAAAAGATCGGCAGTGGCAAAAAGTCACTGGCATATAATCTCACGTATCAATCTGACAAAACCATGACGGATGCCGAAGCAGCCGCCATCCGCACGAAGATCGTCAAGCGCTTGGAGCATGAGGTTGGAGCAAAACTAAGAAGCTAACATGTAGGTGCAACATCCATGCAAAACCGGACTCTCGCGGATGGAAGATATTCCGCCAACGTCGTAAACTTTAAAGAAAAGCGGCGACCCGTTGAGGTCGCCGCTTTTTGATTGTGAAGATCGAATTTATTTAACAACAATCGTCAGAGACATATTGCAGAAAGTTTTATTGCCAACCATCAGCGTCCAGGTCGTGGCGTAGGTGCCGGGATCTTTCGGGGCAACCATATCGACACCCAGATCGGTTGTTTGTCCGCTATTGATCGTTTGTCTCAAATCATAGCCGGCAACCTTGTGAATCTTTGCGCCGCTCAAGTAGATGAAATCGACACTGTTGCGGTCCCAGTTTTTTGTGCCGGTATTTTTGACGCGCCATGTGGCATCGAAATTATCACGCGTATTGAAGGAAGTTCCATTGGCGGGGCTGACGCTCACGATCTGGCAGGCAAAGTCCGCCGAACTGCTACCTCCTCCACTTCCACTCCCACCGCCTCCTCCGCCGCCGCCACCACCGTTAGGAATGATTACCAGGGTGGGCGGAAGCACCTTTGTCGGCGAAGAGATGATAAAGATCACGGTGGAAGTAAATGTTGGCGTGACTGTGTCTGTATTACGCGGGGTTGGCGTGATCGTCGCCGTGGGCGTAGAGGAGGGCAGGGCGGCCGCGGTTTGGTTGCCTGCAGCGTTGGCTGTTTCGGCGATAAATGTATTGATCTCGTTCGGGTTCGCCGTGGGAAGCGGCGCAGCAAGTGAGGGGACACATGCCATAACCAGGGCCAGGATTGCGAGCCAGAATAGAAACTTTGCGTTACGCTTTGACATGTTACCTCTTCCGCATCCAAAACAACCCAGGATGCTCGTTGTCCGTTATCGTTCCACTTTGATTGCCACGTAAGGATAGCACAATCCGCCTTCGACAATATAAGTCATGACGTACGTGCCTTCCTTCGCGGGGGCAACTGCATCAAACTCCAAGGCAAATTGCTCGTCCGGTTCGAGTTCAGGCAGTTCGACCGTCGCACCAGAGTTCAGCTTCGTGCCGCTGTTAAATTTCAGATCCAGGCCGTCACGCATGGTCCTCGTGCCGGTATTGACAATCGTCCACTTGATATCAAACTTATCGCCCGGCTTGAACACCGTGAAGTCAAAGGGACGCTGGTGAATTACCCCACAGGCATATTGAGTGTTGGTTGTAGTTCCTCCACCTCCACCGCCGCTGCCGGGGACAGTTGTCGGGGATGCCAGCACGAGCGGGGTCGCCGTCGGCTGAATCGGTGTGGGGGTATCGACGGCCACCAGGGTCGCAGTGGGAACGGCGGTGTCGGTCACAACGGGCTGGGCTTCGGCCGTATCCAGGTCCTGGGCGGCAACGGTCAAGGCGACAGATGTTGCAACCTGGTGTGCCACATCATCAGGGTTGGGTGTTTGCGGCTGGGCGGGCGCGCAGGCTGCCAGCAGGAAGACCACTGTCAGCGCCGTGAAAAGGATTCGTCTTGTAGGTTGTTTCATGCTATTCTCCTTCGTAGTTCTAGTTCTGTGGTTACTTTGGATTGCCGTCACCGATCCCTAAGGGCTGCCACTTCTTATTATCCTTCAGGCGATGTTGAATGCCATGACGGTCGTGGGTTTCATCGAACCCTTCGGGCTTGATGAACATCTGATCACCTTCGAGCAAGCCATGGACACCGGTCTGGCCGGGTTCGGGTCGTCTCTCCCCTTTGAACTTCGCCGCATCACTGGGCAAGTAATCGGTCGGTTCTTCGTAAGTGGTGACATACCCTTCATAGTTTCGCAGGACAACTTTGTGATCGGACATGCTCAACAGGTAATTGGGCATGACAGGAATTTTTCCGCCGCCGCCGGGCGCGTCGACGATATATTGTGGAACCGCGTAACCGGACGTGTGACCGCGCAAGCCCTCCATGATCTCGATGCCTTTCGCAACGGGGGTGCGGAAGTGACCGGCGCCTTCGACAAGGTCACATTGGTAGAGGTAATACGGGCGTACGCGAATGCGGACCAAGTCCTGCACTAGCTTGCGCTGGATGTGAACGTTATCGTTGACACCCGCCAGTAGAACAGACTGGTTCCCAAGCGGAATCCCTACTCTACTAAGACGGTCGCAGGCTTGCTCCAGTTCCAGCGAAATTTCGCTCGAATGGTTGACGTGAATGTTCAACCAGAGGGGATGGAACCTGGCGAGCATATCGCACAGCTCCTGGGTCACCCGCATCGGCATAAAAACCGGCACGCGCGAGCCAATACGGATGATCTCGATGTGCGGAATTTCACGCAGCCGGCCGAGCAATTCCTCGAGCACCTTGGGAGCGAGCACCAGCGGATCGCCGCCCGAGAGCAGCACGTCACGGACCTGGGGTGTGCGCTTGAGGTATTCGATCTGCATCTCGAATTCCTGGCGATTAAAGGTCTGCCCCGGATCGCCGACGATGCGCGAGCGCGTGCAATAGCGGCAATAAGAGGCGCATTGAGTCGTCACGAGCATCAGCACCCGGTCGGGGTAGCGGTGCACAAGTCCAGGCACGGGGGAGTGCCGGTCTTCCGCTAGAGAGTCCTCCATCATCGCCGTGAACGATTGCAACTCCTCCGAAACGGGGATAACCTGTTTGCGAATGGGATCCTCAGGGTCGTTCGGATCGATCAGCGAAATGAAGTAGGGCGTGATATCCACGCGGAACAATCCGCTGGTATTTAAGGCTTTTCGTTCTGAGTCGGTCAGGGGGATGACCTTCTCGATTTCTTCGACCGTATTCAGTCGGTGGCTCAATTGCCAGCGCCAATCGTTCCACTTTTCATCGGGAACGTCGGCGTAAACAGGGGCACGTTTAGAAACAAAAGGTGTAGGCATAGGGTTTTTCTCCGAGTTAAAAAACTAAAGTTTGGGTCATTCCATCAGGGTTTAGGCGCGAAAAGAAGAGCTCGGAGGATCATGATCGGGTCTGAAAAAACCTGCAAACTTTAACTTCATAACAGTATTGTAAGAGATAACAAAACAAGGGTCAATGACTACTTCGGTGGGCGTCGTTGGCGTATGTACAATCGGCGCTCAGCTTTCGATAAAGTCTGTACAATAGGTTTAACGACGGAGTGTGCTCTTGGGAACCGACTCGCGAGTGCCGGTGTACTATCTGTAAAGGACCTCTCCGGAGAGGCTTGATTGGACGAATCCACCTTAATCCGCCACGCAGCGAACGGCGACGCGGCAGCCTGGGAATCGCTGATGCTATTGCATCAGGAGTCCGTCTTCAGGCTTGCCTACCTTCTCCTTGGCGACCCGGACGACGCGGAAGACGCCGCCCAGGAATCCTTTCTGCGCGCCTGGAAATATCTCAAGCGCTTTGATCCGGCGCGCCCTCTCCGGCCGTGGTTGTTGAGCATCACAGCGAATCTGGCGCGCAACCGCCGCCGCTCGGCCGGGCGATATTTCGCGGCATTGATGCGCGCCTTCCGTGACGAGCCTGCGTCCATGCGAATCGAAGAGAAGAGTATGCAAAATCTCGACTCCCAGCAGCTCTGGCATGCCGTCCAAAATTTGGGTGTAGCGGAGCAACAAATCATTTATCTGCGGTACTTTCTCGACCTTTCCGTGAGCGAGACGGCGCAGACGCTGCAGGTCGCCGAGGGGACCGTTAAGTCCCGGTTGAGTCGCGCCCTCGAAAAATTACGCACGATTATTCAACAGGATTTTCCTGTTCTTGCCGACGGGCATGAAGGACGAAACGCATGAGCGACATGGACTTCGAAGCACAACTAAGATCTATTGCCGGGGGCGTGAACTACCCTCGTACGCCGAACATTGCCACGTCTGTGGGCGCGCGTCTGCGTTCCACGAATCGTCCACGCTTCATCTCCCGAACCGTCACCTGGTCCGTCACCGTCGCGCTGATTCTGCTCGCGAGCCTGATGACCATCCCGCCAGCACGCGCCGCGATCCTAGAGTTCATCCAGATCGGTGTGGTGAAGATCTTCCGCGCCGAACCAATTCCGTTGCCTGCGCCAAATCAAGAATCACCCGCGCAGCACGTTCCCGCCACTGTAACACCGGTACCTACCTCGCAGCCACTGATTCCTCTGCTCAAAAACCTGACTGGTAACGTGACTCTAGACGAAGCCCAAAAGAAAACGCAGGCTTATTATCCTATCCTGCTGCCATCGTATCCTTCCGACTTGGGTCCGCCGGATTATGTCTTCGTGCAGGATGCCGATGGTCCCATGACTATCCTGGTCTGGACGGACCCCAACAAGCCTGACCAGGTACTCATGAGTCTGCATTTCCTTCCCGCCGGAAGCTGGGCAATTAAGAAGATGGAACCAACCGTGATCGAAAGGACGAGCGTGAATAAGCATCCTGCCGTTTGGACCACGGGACCCTATGTGATGCGGCTGATCAACGGTGACACGGAATTCACGCGTATGATTAACGGTCATGTTTTGATCTGGGAAGAGGGAAGCGTTACCTATCGTTTGGAAACCGGGCTGTCGCTGGAGGAAGCGGTCAAGATCGCCGCGTCGCTGAAACGGATTTCATCCCCGTAGGAGAAAGGTAGCGAACGGGAGCGGACGGCGATGGAACGTGGCCGTCCGCTCTTCGTTTAATCATTTTGTCTGCGATACAATAGGATAAATCACCTGCGGAGCGTAAAACCGTATGCAAATTGATCTGGAAAAACTGGAAGTGTCACACAATCCGAACATCAATGACTTTGAGACATGGATCGAGGGTTATCCTTCCAAATTGGAATACATTTTGGATGGAAAGAATTTTGTCATCACCCATGTCGGCGTGCATCCGGCCCTGCGAGGCCAGGGGGTGGCCGGCAGGCTCGTCGAGGCGAGCCTGGAATATGCCAAGGAAAAAGAACTGCGGGTTATTCCGATGTGCTCCTATGCTGCCGCGTTTATGCGTAGACATCCCGAATATGCGGAACTGATGAACCAAGAGCGGAGTGAATGAACCAGGTTAATTTTCGACCTGCTACCCGACAAGACCTGCCGGATATCGTCAGAATGCTGGCCGATGACGAATTGGGGAGTCAGCGCGAGAAGTGTGAAGATCCGCTGCCGGAGCCGTATTACATCGCATTTGAACAAATCAACAGGAATGCCGATCATCGGTTGATCGTCGCCGAGTTAGATGGCAAGGTCATTGGGACGCTTCACCTGATATTCCTGCCGTCGATCAGCTATCGAGGCGGGCTGCGCGCCCAGGTTGAGTCTGTGCGGGTAGACAGGCAATACCAAAACCTCGGGATTGGCAGCGAGATGATGAAATGGACGATTGCACGCGCCAAAGAGGACGGTGCGCGCATGGTTCAGCTGACCACTCACAAAACTCGCCAGGCTGCTCACCGTTTCTATAAGAGACTGGGCTTTAAGGGAAATCACTTGGGGATGAAGCTGGATCTAGGGTAACTTCTTCGTTGACTTCCTACCTACCTTCACGATTAAAACGACACGCACTGCAGGTGGGATGCATTTCTTATCGTTTTTGCTTCGCCTGGAAGGCAAAATAATTGCCAAGGCCCGTCGCAAGAAAGAGCCAGAAACCAAGCTTCCAATTTCCAGAAAGTCCCCAAGCCAGAAGCCCTGCGATCATTGGACTCAATAACCATAGATAGGTCTTGTTCATACAGGAATTATAGCAATTTGTACAAGGAAGCACTCGAGAAGAGTTTGCGACCGAAAAGAAAACACGTCCATAAGGACGTGTTTTAGCGGGGAGGACAGGATTCGAATACTACCCTCTCTATGAGGGCGTGCGACCGAAAAGAAAACACGTCCTATGGACGTGTTTTAGCGGGGAGGACAGGATTCGAACCTGCGACCGAGGATTTCGCCCCGGTAACCGCTTAGCAGGCGGCCCCATTCGACCACTCTGGCACCTCCCCAAGCTTGACGTGTCGTCGCGACTTCAGTCGCTTTTGTGTGGACGACTACACCTGTCCTGACGGACGGTGTCAGGAAAGTCGTCACTACTGGTTGGATGGCGGAGGGAGTGGGATTCGAACCCACGTTGGTGTGACCCAAACATGTTTTCAAGACATGCGCCTTAG
>DATHUN010000524.1:0-3113 GCA_035462205.1 Anaerolineales bacterium | reverse complement strand
CTCAATTTGACTTCTGGCTCGGGGAATGGGAAGCGCGCTGGGGTAAGGACGGCCGGGGAACAAACCGTGTCACACGAATCCTGGACGATAAAGTCATCCAGGAAAATTTTAGTGCGCCCGACCTCCATGGACTCAGTTTTTCGGTATTCGATTCTGAACGACAGCTCTGGTGCCAGACGTGGGTGGATAACAACGGCTCCTATCTGGATTTCACTGGCACATTCAAAAATGGCAAAATGATCCTGGTCCGGGATGCCGTTGTGCGCGGGGAACAGTGCAAGCAGAGAATGGTCTGGTATGACATTGCACCCGATCAGTTTCAATGGAACTGGGAACGTTCTGACGATGTTGGTCAAACGTGGCGGACGCTCTGGCAAGTCCATTACAGGAGAATTTAGCCTAAAGAAACAAATACGGCATTCTGAGCGTCTAGCGCATAAAGGATGGCGTATGCAACGAAAACTCTTTGGCGTAGTAATAGTAATCATTTTAGCTTTGTGCGCCTGGTCGCCGTGGATTACACAAGAGACCGCATCAAAACTGGCAGAAAAACAATTCCACAAGGTATGGGACGGAATCGTGGATGGTTGCGGCATTTCCGGGAATAACCTTGGTGCAAAGAATTTTCGAAAGCTTCCCTTTGAAGCGACCGTTACACTCGACTATCAATGCGGCTTGGTGGCACCAAATGAGCCAGCGCTACACACCACCGTCTATATTCCCTTCTTTGGAATTGCATTTGGATATCCTGCGCCTTAAGATGAGCGGAACAGTCCGTTTATAATTGGCAGATGCCAACTCTTTCCTCCTCCGCTCAAAAGATTCAAGATCAACTCAAGTCGCTTGGATACGATTACACGGTGGTCGAGCATGCAGAGTCGACACGTACCGCGCAGGAAGCGGCCGACCGCGCCGGATGTGAGCTGGGTCAGATCGTAAAGTCCCTGATCTTCCAGGGCCGGGATTCGGGCAAACCGATCCTCGTCCTGACCAGTGGCGCAAACCGCGTCGACGAGAAGCGCATCAGCGAGTACGCCGGTGAACCCATCCGCCGCGCAGACGCGGAGTTCGTGCGCATGGTGACCGGCTTCGCCATTGGAGGCGTGCCGCCCGTCGGTCACATCCAAAAGATGGAGACCTACATTGACGAAGATTTTCTGCAATATCCCACGATCTGGGCTGCGGCAGGAACGCCCAACGCCATCTTTGAGCTGAAGACCGGAGACCTGCAAACACTGACCAACGGCAAAGTAGTGCGCGTCAAATGAAGGACATTGCCAATTATTGGTTTTACGACGACAAGTTATCGAGCAGCGGGATGCCAACCGCCGAGCAAATGAAAGAAGTTGCCGATGCGAATGTGGATATCGTCATCAATTTGGCAATGAAAACGTCGCCGGGTGCGTTCGAAAATGAAGATCAGCTCGTCGAATCGCTCGGCATGAAATATGTTCACATCCCGGTCGAATGGACCAACCCAACACGGCAAAATTTGGAAGATTTTTTCAAGGCAATGGACGAACACAGGAACGATAAAGTATTTGTCCATTGTCAGGCGAATTATCGCGCTTCGGCGTTTATCATGTTGTACCGGGTTCTACGCTTGGGCTGGAACAAAGAGGACGCCATTCCCGTTATGGAACGGATGTGGAATCCGGAAGACTTCCCCGTTTGGCAGAAATTTATCGACGAGAACCTAGCCAATCGTTGATACGAAAACATACCATTTCTTTCTGGATCGTGGCGGTGCCTATCATCTGTCCTTTCCACGAACAGGCCACACAAACATTTCAGCCACGAAACCGATTGATGAATTTTTCGTTAGACATCCAAAGGCATGACAGCTGCATCAGGACGTTTGGAGCCTGGAATGCAGTAAGCTCATCCATACAATTATGCGAACCAATTCCCAGGAGAGAAAGTAAGTGAAAGCTAATCGAACACTGGTCCCGGCCCTTCTTATGATTTTATTAGGTACGACTGCCTGTAACCTCCCCTCCAATCAACCTGCAACACAGGATCCCTATCAAGCGGCTGCGCTGACCGTGACTGCCCTTGCAGCCACCGAACAGGCAGGTTTCCCAAGTGCGACTGTTACGTTTACAGCAGCCCCGGTGACCGCCACCAACACCGTGTCCGCGCCCCCGGCAACAACTGTTGTGCTCGCCTCAGCCACCCCGGGCGGCACTTTCTTTGTTGTCGACGTCGGCGCTAACTGCCGCTCTGGACCGGCTACAAATTACGACAGAATCGCATCCTTCGCCCAAAGTACCTATCTGGCGCCCATCGGTCGTAACACCGATAGTAGTTGGTGGTATGTACAAAGCGGTGGCACCAAATGCTGGATTTCGGCCTCGACCGGACATACAACCGGCTCTGTGGGCAGCTTGCCGGTGGTCGCCGCACCTCCGACGCCGACGGTCGCCGTCTCGGCTACCGTTGCTGCGGGTCCGAGATTGAGCGACCCGGTCGCGTTGGTCGCGGAGCTATCCTATCCTAACAATTGCACCAGCAATACGATCTCGGTCGCTATCCGTGTCACCGATAATGGTAATGGAATCAATTCGGTCTGGCTGAGCTATCGCTATGTGGGCGATAACGGCTACACGGGCAGCTGGCACATTGTCTCGCCGAACGACAGTGCCTCCGGTGGCGTGAACGGCTTCAACTATCCGATTGGAACGGAAGCCGCCTCCGAGCTGGGCACACAAAACGGAACCTTCCAGTACCAGTTCTTCGCCAAGGATAATTCCGGGACTACCACATCGTATCCAAATGGCTCGGTGCTGGGTGTGCCGATCAAATATTGCCCATGAATTATGGATTTTGCGCCAAACAAACTCATCCCTACTTAAGTGTGGGATGAGTTTGTTGTTCATCCATTTGCAATGAGACATTCTTTGTCGTAAAATCTTAGAGAGCGCCGCATCTTTACCCAAATCAAAATTTCAAAACGTAGCTTACATTCCGCATCAAACATGTCGTAAGTTGGGAGACAGGCGGCGAGAGACTAACCGAAGGAGGCTGAATGGCTACAACTGTATCCAAGGCTGAATCACGCCCTATGACGGAGGAGGCGGATTTTCTTCAAATCAAATCCATTGACCACGTCC
>DATHUN010000523.1:0-4314 GCA_035462205.1 Anaerolineales bacterium | reverse complement strand
GAGATCGAACGGGCAAGGAAAATCTATAACCAGTTGGTGGCAATGTATCCCAGGGTGGATTTAATCTGGTTCAATCGCTCACTGACCCAGTCACTCCTGGCTCAATATGAGGCTGCCGTTGCAGATCTCGAAAAAGCAATCGAGTTTGAATACTGGCGGGTGAATGACCGGATGTTGTACGACCCCTGTTTGCGGCCTCTCGAGAAGGCAAAACCGAAAGAATATGAACGTTTGGCAAACAAAATACAGGACTTGGTGAAGAAATCCCGGCTGGAGGGTTAAGCAGAAACCGTCGCAATTCCGTACCATCAGCAATTATTCCAGCGCCCCAACGACATTCTGCACCTCTTCCAAAATCTCCCCGCTCTGTACCAACTGTTTCATCGCATTGTGATCGTTATACAGCGGACGATCGACGTCGAGATGCTTCACATGCTTGCGGATAACTTCACGCGCGCACTCCGTCCCTTTGCCCGGATGGAATTCACGGAAGTCGAGCGCCTGGGCGGCAGCCATAAATTCGATTCCCAGTACACCGTAGGCATTGTCGAGGATCTGCCCGTTCTTGAGGGCGGTGTTCATGCCCATCGAGACGAAGTCCTCCTGGTCGGCGGCGGCGGGGATGGATTGAATGCAGGCCGGCGCCGAGAGAATCTTTTGCTCCACGATCAGATGGTCGGCGGTGTATTGGCTGAGCATCATCCCGGAGTAGAACCCGGGCTCGTGGGCGAGGAAGTCCGGCAGTCCCTGCGAGAGAGCCGGGTTCGTCAGGCGGTTCATCCGTCGCTCGGCGAGCACGCACACCATCGTGATCGCTGTACCGGCCATATCCATCGGCAGCGAAACCGGGGTGCCCTGGAAGTTCGCGCCGGTCAGAGTCAAATTATCCTCGGGCACAAATATTGGATTATCGCCCACGCCGTTGAGCTCGATTTCCACCTGTGAGCGCGCATAGGCGATCGCATCCCGCGCCGCGCCGATCACCTGCGGGGTCGAGCGCATCGAATAGGCATCCTGCACTTTGGTCTTCATCTTGCCGGTGGTCAGGTCCGAGCCTTCGATGACCTTGGCAATATTTTTCGCCGACGTCATTGCGCCGTGGAAACCGCGCAGCTCATGTAGCTTGGTGTTATAGGGTTTGAGATTTCCAAGCAGCGCCTCGATCGACATTGCCGCGGCGATCTCGGCTTGTTTGAGGAAGCGCTCCATCTCGTAGATATGGAGGGCAGACATGGCGGTCAGCAGATTGGACCCATTGATCGCCGCTAGCCCGTCGCGCGCCTGCAAGCCTGGGACCGGGATACCTGCTCGCTCCATCGCGACGTGACCAAGGAGTTGTTCCCCTTGGAAAAATGCTTCGCCTTCGCCCATCAACAGCAGGGCCGCTTGCGCCATCGGAGCCAGGTCGCCGCTCGCGCCCACCGACCCCTTCTGACAGACAACTGGTGTGACGCCTTTGTTCAGCATCTCCACCAGTGTTAAGGTAATCTCGGGTCTGCAGCCGGAATTCCCGTGCGCATGGACGTTGATCCGCCCCGCCAACGCCGCACGGACATGCTCGACGGGCGCCGGTTCGCCGATGCCCGCCGCATGATTATAGATCAGATATTTCTGAAACTCCTTGACCTGCTCATCGTTGAGCATTGTCTCGGAAAACTCGCCGATACCTGTGTTCGTGCCATACATGACTTCTTTCGCGGCAAGCTTTTGCTCGAGCATTTTCCGGCAGATCTTGATCCGCTCCAGAGCTTCAGGCGCTAATTCTACTTTCTCGTTATTTCTTGCAATTGCAACGATCTTTCCGATCGTGAGGTTAGAACCGTCGAGGGTAATGGTCATAAACAGGCTCCTGTCAATTAGACTTCCGAAGTCTCGGAGACTTCGGAAGTCGTCTCTTTCACGCAATTGTAACCTTAATGCGAGGGCGGTATCCCATTATCAACATCCACGTTTCGCGGGATGATCATCCTACAGGAACAGTGCCGGGACAGGAACGTATTAGAAAATATCCCACCTGACGGTAGGATTCTCCCTACTTGCACCGCTTCAAGCGGTACGATACCCTGTCTTTGACGCGGTCCATACAACTTCACCAAATAGCTGCTTGATACAAGACTGGGTTGTGGAACTTGCAGCATCTCCCAAATTAATAATGTAGTAAGAATAATAAGAGGATATATGCCAAAGAAAGCCTATCTCATATGGTGTCTGGTCGTTGCGCTTGTGATCAGCAGTTGGACAGTCACAACTGCCTCGAGTTCGTCAGCACCGTCGAAACCAGACCTGGACACAAATGACTGTAAAAATGCGACCAACATGCTGGTAGGGAATCTGGCAGCCCTGCCAAAGGTCACCTATCGGGTACGCCTGATGTGTGATTTCGATGTCAGAATGGGTGAGCTGAACAAGGTCTCTGACCTCGATCGGCGGTTCATTACGGCAGCCATTGCGAGCAATATGCTCGAGATCCAGTCCCTGAACTTCGCTCTGGGGCAGGCGCAGAACGCAGAGTGGCGAGGACTGATCCAGATGATGATCATCCAGCATACCGAAGACCTGAACATGGCGATGAAAATCGCCAAGAAGATCGGTGCAAATACGTCGCCTGATCTAACGAACATGCGGGTCTATCCTGGAACCCCGGATTACGATCTGGGCATTCGCCGAGTGGACCTGGTGGCGAAGTTCCTCAACCCCTTAATGAGTGCAGGAGGAGCACCCATGACTCCTACGGTAACCGGCGTTCCCACTGACCTGACCGGTACGGCAACCGGGGTTGCAACCATGGATACAACGACGCCCTCCGTCACATCGACCCTTGGCGTGACCAGCACAACATCTGCAACTGTCAGCCCGGGCACGACAACGCCCTCCGCCACATCCACCCTTGGTGTGACAAGTACAGCCTCTATGACTCCCAGTCCCAGCACGACGACGCCTTCTGCCACGTCTACGCTTGGCGTGACCAGCACGGCATCTGTAACTCCCAGCTTGAGCATGACGCCCTCGGTCACATCAACAGTTGGCGTCACCGGTACGGCATCGGCCGTCCCAACGACTGGGGGCAGTAGCACGCCGTCCGCAGTTCCGACATCCGTAACCCCCATCCCCACCATCCCTGGCGGGGCCAACGCAAATTTTGACCTGGTTTCCCTGATGCTCATTGAAGATGAGCATGTCATGACCATCGAGACGGCGCTGGCCGCCGAGCGCCTGGTTCAGAACGATGAAATTCGAGCGTTTGCCAGGCATGTCGCAGATATGGCACAGCTGCACCTGCTCCTCATCAACGACATCCAGCAGCATATGCTCGGTTTCAGGATCGCACCACCGCCGCTGGATTTCCAGAGAGAGCCCCTGGGACCGCGCCGTTTCGGACCCGATTCAGACGATAACAAATAAGTTGATGTCAGAATAGGCATCCCAAGAAACGCGCAGTAGCACCTCGGGATCGCGTCGCCCGCCGGTGAGAGGTTGTAGGAACCTCTCACCGGCGGTTTTTTTAAGTACTCCGCCCTGGCAAGTAGTTCCTGCACATACCTTTACGCCGGGCTCGTCATTTAACGTAGGTCAGGCTTTTAGCCTGACTGTTCTAGGCCCCGGCGGGTTGCAAACCCGCCCTACAATTCTTAGAAAAGGCTGAAATTGATGGTGGAGAACCATCCACGAGCGTAGTTGTATGCAACTGTAAGCGGTCTCCAAGGTCCATGAGTGAATAAGGCAATTACAATCCAGTCACACTCAAGGACCTGAGATATGGCCGGGATATGACCACGATATAGCCAGGATATACCCAGCCTGGTAAGTTATTTTTGGATGAACGGGAAAAGGAGCAGCAAGGCGATGGCTAGAGTAAAAAGAAACATGATCATCAGTGGGGTGAGCGGGTCGCTCGGCGAGGACTATTACGCCCGCATCACGCGTGACGGCAGAACGATTATCAGCACGAAGCCCGATTTTAGCAATCGACAGTTCAGCAAGGAACAGCTTGAGCAGCAGAGCCGTATGAAGCAGGCAGCAGCCTATGCAAAGGTGGCGTCAAAGACGAATCCTATCTATGCACAAAAAGCATTAGGCAAGTCCAAAAATGCCTATAACATCGCCCTCGGCGACTGGTTTAATCCACCCGTCGTGAATTATATCGACTGGGATCAGGAACTTATCCGTGTAAAAGCAAGCGATGATGTCATGGTCACAAAAGTGACGATCACAATATTGAATGAGGCTGGCACGTGCCTGGAGCAGGGCAATGCCGAATTGCATCAAGGTGTCTGGTGGGAATATCAGGCCGCGCACAATGGCAAGATCCGGGTC
>DATHUN010000522.1:0-3021 GCA_035462205.1 Anaerolineales bacterium | reverse complement strand
TAGCGAGGTAATTCTGATCGCCGCCGTAGTGTTTCATGGACTCAATGGTCTACGCCTCACGCTTCATGCATTTGGAATGGGCATCCGTTATCAGAAGATTCTTTTTGTATCCTTAACTTTGGTCACGGTACTTGTCACATTACTTTTTGCTTTCCATCTTTTTGGCGCGTAACAATTTTGGACAAAAGATCTTCGGGTTCGGCAGCAACAATCCGCTGGTTCACGCAAGCGATCTTGGGAATCATGCTGGTTGTTCTGCTTGCCATTCACTTGATCGTTAACCATTGGGTTGCGCCACAAGGTTTGCTGACGTACGCCGACGTCATTCGCTACTATGATGCCACTGGCGTTGCCTGGATGGAAACCGCGTTTCTGATCGTAGTCACAGTTCATTGCCTGTTGGGAATGCATAGCATTCTTCTCGATTTAAATCTTAGACCCCGGCTGACCGGTTTCTTCACTGCCGTCTTCGTGCTCGCCGGTGGAATCGTAATCACTTATGGAATTTGGCTCATTCGTACGATCGTCCTGCTGTCGGTAGCCTGACCAGACACATTTGGGCGTTATTCACAGGGATAAATTGGTGCCGTTCCCGAAACGTGCATCGTAGCAAGATCAATCCAACATTGGAGGTGATGTATGGCTGAACATTTACATGCGGACACGGTTGTACTTGGTGGAGGCACGGCGGGCGCGGCTGTGGCTGCTCGCCTGGTACAAGGCACATCGCAGAAAGTCTTGTTGCTGGAGTCGGGGCCAGATTATGGTCCGTTTACCGCGCAGGGCTGGCCCCCTCAACTGCTGGATGCGCGCAGCCTGCCGGGTGGTCATGATTGGGGCTATATCAACAATGCCAGCACGGGTCGGCCGGAGCATCCCCTGGAGCGGGCGCGCGTCATTGGCGGCTGTTCCTCTCACAACGGTTGCGCGGCGATCTGGGGCAGCCGCGTGGACTATGACCAGTGGGCGGCAGCAGGCAACGATGGCTGGAGCGCCGAAGAACTGCTTCCATTCTTTAAACTTGCCAGCGAAACACTGCGGGTAAAAAGGATTTCCTCATCCGAGGTCACCCCGTGGCAACAAGCCTGCCTGGACACCGCGCCGAAGTTTGGAATTCCACAAGTGAATGACCTGAATAATCTGGACGAAGACATTGGCATGAGCACGTCACCGGTCAATATTCTCGACGGCGTGCGTTGGAACACGGCCTTCGCTTATTTGGATCCCCTGCGAGGCAACCAGCAATTAACAATACTTGGACACATGCAAGCGGACCGCTTCGTGCTAGACGGCAATCGTGTCAGCGCACTGGAGGTGATCGGACCGGAGGGACCGGTAACCGTCATCGCGGACCGGTTTATTATCTGCGCTGGCACCTATGGCTCACCTGCCATTTTATTGCGTTCCGGTATTGGTCCTGAATCAGAATTGCGTGCCCTTGGAATTGAAACGAAAATGGATATGCCGGTTGGCAAAAACCTGCACGACCACCCCGCAGTCTATCTCAAATACAGTGGTACTCCGGGGCTGGTCGCTGCAATGATGGATTTCGCTGCTAAAGGTGGAATCCTATTTTCTGAGCAGACCATCGCCAAGTTCCGCAGCAAATATTGCAGCACAGCTTATGATTTGCATCTGTTTCCGGTTGGCGGTCAGTTCACCGACACGGCCGACAGCTGGGAGTTTTTGCTGCCGGTCGCCAATATGACTCCGCTCTCGCGCGGCAGCGTTCAATTGACGAGTGCCGATCCGTTCGCCTCACTTAGGATTGATACCGCTTATCTCAGCGATCCCGAAGGACGCGACATTGAGATCCTTTGGAATGGTATCGAGCAAGTGCGTGACTACGCCTGTCAGGCTCCATTAGCCGGATTGATTGGAGAGGAAATCGCGCCGACGGTAAATTACAAAGCACTTGTACATGTCTCCAGTGACAGTCTACATTACTACCATCCAGTCGGGACCTGCAAAATGGGCCCGGACTCCGATCCAAGCGCGGTCGTGGATCCACGTGGAAAAGTACATGGCCTGGACAATCTCTACGTCGCCGATGCCTCCATCATGCCGGTCGTGCCGCGCGCCAATACCAATATCCCGGCTCTGGTCGTCGGCGAACGAATTGCCGCCTGGCTAACACAGATATGACCCGCCTCGCCATCGTCGCCGATGATCTCTCCAGCGCCACGGATTGCGGCGCGCAAGCCGCCCGTAGCGGACTCTCGGTTGTTGTGCCACTGGGAAGTTATTCCCTTCCTGCGCAAGCGCGCGAGACCCAGGTGATCTCTATTGACACCGACAGTCGCAGCCTGGCCCCTGCCCAGGCTTATGCCAGGGTGAAGACCGCGGCACAGGAGTTGGTCGCCCAGGGTTGGTCGAATTTTTATAAATCAGTGGATTCTACGTTGCGAGGTAATCTGGGAGCCGAGATCGAGGCTATACTGGAAGTCGTCCAGGCTGATTGCGCGGTCATCGCTCCAGCATTCCCCAACTATGGCCGCACAACTGTAGCAGGCGTCCAATATCTTCACGGTCGCCCGTTGCACGAGACGGAGTTTGGCACGGATCCGACTGCACCGGTGAAAGACGCCGATATCGCTCGACGATTAGCAGAAGGCTCAGGTCGCAAGGCTGGTCGATTAACTCTCGAGCAATTGCGCGCAGGTCCGGTGCAAATCCAAAGCGCGGTCCGGCGACTGTTAGAGGATGGCATTGAATTCGTGATCGTCGATATTGCCGAGCAGGACGATCTCAAACGAATTTGCCTGGGCCTCTCCGGAAGCGATTTAAGTGTCGTTTGGGTCGGTTCCACGGGATTGGCGGAATTTGTCCCTCTGGCTTTTGGAGCAACATCCATATTGGATACCTTCCATCAAAAGCATACCTATGATTCCCGCCCTGCTCTAGCGCTGGTCGGCAGTGCATCCGAAACAACGCGTGAACAATTGCGTTATGCGCAGGCCAATCATGGATTGAATATTATTTATCTCGATCCCGCTCGGATCATTCAAAACGATTCAACGG
>DATHUN010000521.1:0-8915 GCA_035462205.1 Anaerolineales bacterium | reverse complement strand
GGCGTTTCGTTCTACGACACAAGATTGCTCGTGAATGCCAGTGGAGTAGTCTATTCCGGATACGGTCTGTTTGTGACTACGCCGAGTACTATTTCCTTAGATCAAGTAACTGCAAGCGATAACTTCCTGTGGGGCGCGTCGCTTGACGCGGGTGGAGATATTGCCATTTCGAACAGTCTGTTTAATGCGAATACCACAGCAGTGCCCAGTTTCATCGATGACACCGGCTTGATCATCACGGGCGACTCGGACGTCGCACTTAATAATGTAACCGCCAGCGATAATCGGTTATATGGTGCGCTGATCGATGCGACCGGCACAGTCTCGATAAGCAATAGCAACTTCAACAATAACAGGGGAGTCGTTACCGTCGATGGTGTTACCACCTTAAATGGACATGGCCTCAAAATCAATTCGCTGGCCGACATCTTCATCGATAGTACCAATGCAACGGGCAACATGCTTTTCGGCGGCCAGTTAACGGCTGCAGGCGATGTATCGGTTTCCAACAGCAACTTTAGCGATACCAGCACCGACGCAGGGCAAAGCGCCGTGGGCAAAGGTTTGGACATCGTCAGTACCGGAAATGCATCCCTCGCCAATGTAATACTGAATAACAATCAAACTAATGGAGCTGATGTTAAAGCTGGCGGCGATATCTTTCTGGACGTTGTTACGGCAACAAACAACGGAACGGATGGTGTCGCTGTTCAAAACTCCTGCACGCATGTGTTTGGAGGCGAGTATTCCGGGAACGGGCAATACGGATTGAATCTTGGGAATTCCGCCCTGGATCTGGAGAGCCCCGCGACCATGTTCAATAACGGCGCTGGCAATATCTTCCCGGCAAGTCCCGCCGTCTGTACTACTGCGGTAAACAGTGGTCCCCCAGCAACCGGCAGCAATCCTCCTGTCGTCACCGATGGTGGTGCAACAACACCGACAGATTTGTCCAATTTGTTTGTTGGCTACTTCACCTCCACGACAACGGGACCCGATACATCAACCGTAACTATGAGCCTTAACGAATTCCTTGCCGATAACACCAAGGGTATAGCTGACTACAGTGAAAGTGACGGTCCCTTTATAGGAAGATTCGTATATGTTCATTCCACCGATGGTTTGATTTACATTGTCGGGCTCCTGCTCGAAGATTAACAATGTCGTTTGAAATATTTCCTAGCCATCGTTGAGATAAAGACTTAGCACTCTATTCTCAAATAAGTCTTACATCTTTTCTGCTACAATTGAGGAACGGCTGATCCCGTTCCTCAATTTTTGTAAAGAGTAAAAATGAATCATGGAATCATACGTTTTCTTTCATTTCTTGGATTGATGATCCTGTTGGCAGGCTGCGGTGGCGTTCCAGCAGCAATCCCCGTGGGAACTGACACAAAACAGGCAATGAGTCCGGCTGCGGAATCCACCCTGGTTTCATCCTCGACGCCGGATCCATGTTCACCCGAGCGGATCGAAGCGGAAGTCCAAAAGGTGCATGGGCATATGCGCGAGTTCGATGACGCATCCATACTCGCATCCAATTTACCGCTTCAAGAACTCAGCGGTCCAATCGCAAACTTGCAAAAGATACGACGTGAAGCCGAGGATGAACAAATTCCACCCTGCCTGACCAATTTAAAGAAATATCAGATTGCCCATATGAATACTGTCATTAGCACGCTGGTCGCTTTCTTGGGTGGTTCTGACAAGCAAACACTCGAGCAGAACATTGCCATTGCGCGCGAGCAACACGATCAATATACCCTGGAATTGGCGCGCCTTCTCGGGCTTACAGTTGTGCCAGCGACTCCAAATACATCCGCTACACCGGCCGAGACTGCATCTCCATAATCATTCACCGGCAACGAGAGCAACCGTTATGCGTCCAGATTGGGATTCGTATTTTATGAAGATCGCCTACGCTGTATCAGAACGCAGCACTTGTGACCGCGCCTTTGTCGGCTGTGCGCTCGTCCTCGAAAAGCGGATTCTCACCACAGGATTCAACGGTTCGCCCGCCGGGCAGGACCATTGTGATGAGATCGGTCACCTGATAGTGGATGGACATTGCGTGCGTACCATCCACGCCGAGACAAATGCCATCATCCAGGCAGCCCTTCATGGGATCTCCACCAAGGGCGCGACCTGTTATGTGACCCATCTACCCTGCATCAACTGTACCAAGGTGCTTATCAACGCCGGAATCGCACGCATAGTCTACAGTGTTGCCTACCGTATCGATGAGAACGCCGTGAACTTTCTCAAGGCGGCCAACATTGAAGTATCCCAAAAGGAATTTATCCCCGCTCCGTAGATGCAGGAGATGTAATCCTCAGAAGCCTTTAACAGAAGAAGCCGCGTTTTCCAACGCGGCTTCTTCTGTTAATAGAAGTTGCCTATTCGCTCGGAACCATGACCCACAACAGGAAGTAGACCAGAAAACCTGGCACGCCTCCGGGGATCAGGGCAATCAGCATCGCCAGGCGGAACCAGAAGGCGCTAATACCGAAAAAATCCCCTAGTCCGCCGCAGACGCCTGCAAATACTCGGTTCCTTCGCGAACGACGCAACACGGGTCTTTGATTTACATTCATTTTCATCTCCTATCTTGTTTTCTATTCAATCTACGCATGATCCTTTCAAAAGTAGCATGAACAGTCATGCTTTGCGCACATAATTATCGAACCATACCAGGGTTCGCGACCAGGCATCTTTTGCGGCTTCAGGGTTATAACGCGAACCCGTATCATTATGGAAAGCATGATCCGCGTTTGGATAGATGATTTTCTCGTAGATCTTATTATTTGCTTTCATTGCTTCTTCGATTGCCGGGATACCAGCATTGATCCGATTGTCCAACCCGCCATAAATTGCCAGCACAGCCGCCTGGATACTCGGGACATCCGAAACATCTGGCTGCGGTCCATAAAACGGGACTGCAGCGAGCAGCTCCGGCATATGAACTGCTACCTGCCATGTGACACCGCCTCCAAAACAGAAGCCCGACATACCTACACGATTCGCATCCGCAAATGATTGCCCCTGCAAGTAGCGCCAGCCGCTCTTGAAATCCTCCACAAACTGACTGGGAGCGATGTTGCCCAGCGCTCCAGGCACATTCGAGTCGCCGACCGCAGCACTTCCCCCTTGCCGCGAAAGCAGATCGACAGCGAGACCCACGTAGCCTGCTTTGGCGACGCGACGTGTGACATCCTGGATATGGGGTGTGAGTCCACGATTTTCGTGACAAACTAGAATCACCGGCGCTACTTCTCCACTGGACGGACGCGCCAAATAGCCAACAATATTTGTGTTACCTGCAGGGATTTGGACTTCGCCGGCGATCACGGCTGGGTCATCCGGCATGACCGTCCCATATGGAGCAGATGCGGGCTGGGCTGCTTCACTAGCAACAGATTCGGCCGTCGCGGAGGGAGAAGCGAGCGAAGTCGTTGCCGAGCTTTCTGTAGGAGGAGTAGCAGCCGCCGGCGTGGATTCCGGCGCGGCGCAGCCCGTTAATATGGAATCGGCAAGGAGAATACTGCCGGTGACAGACGCAATCAACTTTAGAGCCTCACGCCGCGAAATTCTCCCTTCTGAATAATCTTCTGCGAATTCATCTGCAAGATACCGCTGGAAAAGGTTCATGCTGGTGTCCTCTAAAGTGAAACTCGTGAAACATTTCGTTCCCAAGCTACATTTACGTATGAATGTAGCCAGCGATTTTGATTTTAGCAAGTCGTTTAGAATATAGGCATGACATATTCAAACACTCCTAGCAAAGCAGCCCTCAAATCGATTAACGAGGTCAGTTACATGCCGTTCTGGCTGGACGATCCAAGACGTCCCGAGCCACAGCCCCTGCTTGCAAGGCACATTTCGACGGAACTTCTCATTATTGGTGGGGGATTTACAGGCTTATGGACAGCCGTCCTGGCCAAGGAGGAAGATCCGCGGCGAGAAGTGGTCCTGCTCGAGGCAGAGGAAATTGCCAGCGGTGCCAGCGGGCGAAATGGCGGCTTTGTAGACGAATCCATTACACACGGCCTGCAGAATGGCCTGGCGCGCTGGCCCGGCGAGTTCCCTACTCTCCTAAGAATGGGCTGTGAGAACCTGGACGCGATCGAATCTTCGATTGAACGACTTGGTATCGAATGTGACTACCGGCGGGTTGGCGATGTCCTTATGGCGTCCGAGCCGTACCAGGTTAATGAACTTCGGGCGGAGATAGAGCTCATCAAACGGTTTGATATCGAATATGAATTCTATGATCAGGCGCGCGTGCACGAAATTGTCAAATCACCCTTCTTCATCGGGGCATTGAACTGTCCACGTGCTTCGTCGTTGGTAAACCCGGCGCATCTCGCCTGGGGATTGCGAAGAGCCTGTCTTGCGCTGGGTGTTCAAATTTTCGAGCATACGCCCGTTATACAAATAGAGGAAAACGGAAATTACGTCGTCGCATCCACACCACATGGATGTGTTCGCACAGAACGCGTTGCACTTGCTACAAATGCTTTTCCGCCGTTGCTGAAACGGCTTTCGTATTATGTTGTCCCCGTCTACGACTATGTATTGATGACGGAGCCGCTTACTGCTGCCCAGCGCGAATCCATTGGATGGTATGGTCGTCAGGGCATCAGCGACGCCGGCCGGCAATTCCATTACTCGCGCACCACCGTCGATGGGCGTATCCTTTGGGGAGGCTACGACGCGATCTATCATTGGAACAATGGATTCGGCCCCCATCTGGAGACGGATCGCGGCTCGTTCGCACGACTGGCAACGCACTTCTTCCAGGCATTTCCGCAGTTGAAGGGTCTAGGCTTTACCCACGCCTGGGGTGGCGCGATCGACACCTGTGCGCGATTTAGCCCGTTTTGGGGGACGGCACACCATGGCAAAACTGCATACGTGATGGGGTATACGGGACTTGGTGTGGGCGCATCGCGATTTGGCGCCCGCGTCATGCTCGATATTTTGGATGAAAAGAAAACCGAACGGACCGCCTTAGAAATGGTTCGCACGAAACCCATGCCTTTTCCGCCTGAGCCTTTGCGCTCTATCGGCATCCATTTTACACGCTGGTCCATTGATCAAGCGGACAAACATCAGGGACGGGAAAATTTCTGGTTGCGTGCCATGAATTGGTTAGGGCTGGGATTTGATAGTTGATTCCACACCGGGCGGAGCGAATGCATGTCGAGCGTAGTTGAAGCGCTACCGTCAAGCAATATAATTCTTTTGCGCATTGGGGCGGTGGGCAACCCACTCTACTATTTCTATCTCCCCAACGCAAACACACACGTGGCGCTTCCATCCTTGCCAATCTTGAACATCTGCGTCGCCTCGTCCCCCATCAGTTCTTTGAGCAGTTGTTCATCCATTCGGCAAAGCTCGGGGTGCTTCTCGATAATTGCTGCATAGGGACAGTGATCGAAGATCAAGCGCGGTCCTTGCGCACCAGCTTCCCAACGGGGATGATAATTCATCTCATTCAATTTTTCTACCGTTAGATTCAGCCGCCTGGCAATGGGGTGGTTTGAGAAATCGGAATCCGCTGCCAGATGCCTTGCCAACGTTTCCATGGGGATCAAGGATCCAGCTTCCACCAAAACCGCGTCGGATAACGCCGACAGGTTATGTCCTAGAGCGGTGCGTGGAAGGGAATAGACTTTTTCTGGTCTGCCGCGTCCTTCCCGCCCGCGCCCGAACGATAACTCCAGCCGTCCATCTGCTACCATCACCCGCAGATGATGGCGTACCGTTGCCGCTGACATTTTCAGGGCGCGCGAAATTTCCCGGGCCGACGCTGTCCGATTTTTGCTAAGATAAGTGAGAACTTTTTGTCGAGCGGTCACCATAAATGTCACACCAATTTAGGTGATTATACTCACCTATCTTAATTATGTATAAGTATTTTTACATAATTCATTGACTTTCAATGTCTGGATGCTATAATCCTCGCTTGTGATGTTTCGCACTTCGAGACTTGGTAGTACTTAACGGAGCACTTCGCGGATGGATTTCCAGAACTACATCAACGGCAAGTGGGTCACAGGACGCAGCACTTTCCAGACGATCAATCCTGCAAACGAAGAACTGCTGGCAGAGATTGCTCAGGCGGAAACTTCTGATGTGGACGCCGCGGTGGATGCGGCGACGGAAGCGTTCCAATCCTGGCGACTCGTCCCTGCCCCATTACGCGGCGAAATACTCTTCAAAGTTGGTGATCTTCTAAAACAGAAAAAAGAAGAACTTGCACAGTTACTGACCCGCGACATGGGTAAAGTCATTGCCGAAGCACGCGGTGACGTGCAGGAAGCCATTGACATGGCTTACTTTATGGGAGGCGAAGGGCGGCGCCTCCTCGGCTACACCGCTCCCGTCGAAATGTCCAATAAATTTGGCATGGCAGTCCGCGATCCATCCGGCGTGGTTGGTCTCATCACGCCATGGAATTTCCCGATTGCAGTCCCCTCATGGAAGATCTTCCCGGCTTTGGTTGCTGGCAATACGATCATCTGGAAGCCCTCCCCGGAAACACCCGCTATCTCAGCAGCATTTGTCAAAGTTTTTGAAGAAGCTGGTCTCCCTGCAGGTGTGTTCAATCTTTTGCTCGCTCCGGGTGCGGATGTAGCAAAGGCGCTGGTCAATCATCCTGGTGTGCGAGTGATCTCATTTACAGGTTCCACGACCACCGGCCGCGCGATTGCGGAATCAGCTGCACGTTTAAATAAAAAAGTCTCACTCGAAATGGGTGGTAAAAATGCCATCATCGTTTTGGATGATGCAAACATTGACCTCGTCACGGAAGCGACTCTCTGGGCTGCCTTTGGCACCAGCGGACAACGCTGCACGGCAGCCAGTCGCTTGATCGTTCAAAAAAGCATTGCTGGCAAAGTCAAAGAAGCTTTGACCGAGCGTACTAAGAAATTAAAACTTGGTGACGGACTTGACCCCAACGTGGAGGTCGGTCCTGTCATCAATAAGACCGCTGTGGAACGAATCCACAGGTATGTGCAGATCGGTCAACGGGAAGGGGCGCGAGTTTTAACGGGCGCTGCGGTGACGGATGTAAACGGCAGAGGCTTTTTCTACACCCCTACCCTGTTTGACGGAGTCCAGCCCGGGTCCACCCTGGAAGCGGAAGAGATCTTTGGTCCCGTGCTTTCGATCATCGAGGTAAACACGCTCGAAGAGGCGATTGAAGTTAATAATCGATCTCAGTATGGATTATCTACTTCGATCTTCACGCAGGATGTCAACCGTGCCTTCACCGCCATGCGCGATATCTTTAGCGGTCTGGTGTACATCAACCATGGCACCACAGGCGCAGAGATCCAATTCCCGTTCGGCGGTATCCGCGGTACCGGCAATGGCCATCGCGAAGCCGGTCAAGCCGCGCTGGATGTATTCACGGAATGGAAATCCATTTATGTGGATTATTCCGGGAGGCTGCAGCGTGCCCAGATCGATAACCGAGAGAACAATGAGTAGAGCCAACATTTATGTGGCTCTCGCGGTCATTGGTCTGATTGCCCCTTATTTGTTTTTCTTTCAGTTCTTCAAGGCAAATGGATTAAATCTTGGGCTGCTCGTTCAGCAAGCCTTGATCAATCCGGTATCGATTGCTTTCACCGTAGATTTAGCGATTTCGATCATTGTATTCTGGATTTATATGTTTTCAGAAGCAAACAAATTGCAGATGAAGAACGGCTGGGTGTATGTATTGGCATCGTTGACAATTGGTCTTTCGTTTGCGTTACCGCTCTTTCTTTATTTTCGAGAGCGACAATTGGAGCGTAGATGACGTTGACCTGGGAAGCCTCCTATGCAATTGCGTTGGAGTTAAGCAGGCAACATCCAGCAGTAAATATCGAAGATGTGACGTTGCAACAGATTTATGACTGGACTGTAAAACTTTCGGAATTTGAGGATGATCCATTGCTTGCCAATGACGACATCCTATATGCAATTTACCAGGAATGGTATGAGGAGTACATCCATGGACAATGAAAAACTGAGTTTGCCCCACTACGATATTCCCGAAGATATTCAGAATGCCGTAACCGTCACCACACTGGATCGCCTCTATAACTGGGGCCGGCGCTCTTCGGTGTGGCCGCTCATGTTCGGTCTCGCCTGCTGCGCGATCGAAATGATTGTCGCGCAGACGGCGCGTTACGACATGGCTCGTTTCGGCATGGAAGTCATGCGCCCCACCCCCCGCCAGGCGGATCTGATGATCGTCTCTGGCACGGTAACCAAAAAGATGGTTCCGGCGATCATTCGGCTCTACAATCAAATGCCAGAACCTAAGTATGTTGTGGCCATGGGCGCCTGTGCCTCGAGTGGAGGTCCATTCAAAGAGGGATACAACGTCGTTGCAGGCATTGACAAGTTCTTGCCAGTTGATGTTTACATTCCTGGCTGCCCTCCCACACCACAAGCTCTGATCGCGGGCATGATCAAATTGCAGGAAAAGATCGACAAGGAATCAATCCGGAAAGTACGCTGGTACAGAAAAGGACCGGATACGGTAGAAGTGCCTATCCCCATTCTGGGACCGGACTTAATCGATCCTCGCCGCAACACAAAAATCAAAGAAGCCGCGACAGTGAAGGAAGGCTAACTCCATGACTACAACTGCTGCTCCTTCTCAGACGATGCAAGCCTCCACCAGTGACTTGGGCGCACGCTTCCCAAACATTGTATCCGCAGACCCTCGTCCCAGCTTTAAAGGCTGGATTGTCCCCAAAGAAAATCTCATTGAGGTGGCAACTGCAATTCGCGATGAATTTGGCTATGACCTGCTCTCCACTCTCACCGGCGTGGATTACTTTCCCGAAAATAAGATGGAAGTGGTCTATCACGCCTATAAAACGATCGTCGGACCAGGATTGGAATTCAAA
>DATHUN010000520.1:0-22234 GCA_035462205.1 Anaerolineales bacterium | reverse complement strand
CTGGCATCCGTCTATCTGGAAACAGATACAGATCTAAAGACCAGCCTGATCCTGGTCATCGAGGCGATCGAGACATTCCACCAGTTGGGAATGCAGTATGAGATCCAAAAAAGCCAGGCGCTGCGCGAGAAGATCCTGAAGGCACAACCGCAAGTCTTGGCATCTGAGTAATGCTGCAACTTGCATAATTGGATGGCATTTCCTTGCATTTCGTGGATAAAATTCAACATAGCTCTATAACTTTAAGTCATCGCTGCATTGATCATGGATAATGAACTCAAGATATTCCTGCAATCTTTTCAAGAGCTGGAGAATCTCTTTCAAGCACTGCCGCTTACAGAAGCCCAGTTTGAAGAGTTAAAAATTACCCTACTTGAACTGCAAAAAAACGCTAAGCATCTGGCTCTGTATGACTCAATCACGCATGCCCTGAATTCGCGCGCCGGAAAATGGCTGATTCCACTCGACCAGATCACCGGCTTAGGGAAGGTCGATGTATACGACCTGCGCCAGGCGAACAAGGTGTATGGCGTGTCCGTCGTCGATACGGAGCTGCATAAGCTCGCCTATCAGCTCATGTCGCTGTTTACGCTTGATAAGGGAGATTTTGTCCGCCGGTCGCCGGGCAGCGATGAATTCCGCATTTTCTCCACGTCAAAATCCCCGCACGAGATCAAACGAATCCTATCTAAGTTATATGCCAGCCAGGAGACCGAATCCTTATTGACCTGGGACTTCGGCACGGGCCTGACAGAGACGGAAGCGGAGAACGAGCTGCAAAAGCAGCGCAAAACCTTCCGACCGGTGGTGGTGCGTCAGACCATTTTGGAAAGCCACTCCGAAATACCCAGGCATCTGGAAGAGAACAACAGCTACCAAAGTTGGAATGAGTTTAATATGCCCTACGAAGAGCTTATGGATAAAATCTATTCGATCGCGTTGCCTCCCAGGCTGGAGCAGCAGACCATCGAACAGGTAAAAATCACGCGGAATATTGTCGAAAGCATCGTCACAAGAGAGATGCTCACCGGCGTACTCAACGGGCTTGCAACAAAGTGGTATCTGGAGGATGCGGTCATTAAAAGCGTGGCGCTGACGGATATGCTCAACATGCACGAGGGCAATACTCGTTATGGCAGCGCCGCCATCGACCAGGATCTCAGGCGATTTTCGAACATGCTGCAAAAGCATTTTCCGAAGGATGAAGGTTTTCTGCTATTCCGCTCGGAACGTGCCGGTGATGAATTCAAGGTCGTATCGAAAAAATATGAACCAACCGAACTGCAAGCCAAACTCGAAACTGCCTGGCACAACGATCTGTACCGTGGTCTGCTCGACTGGAATTACGGTGTAGGAAAAAATGATGTTGAGGCGCATGTGGATCTGTACCGAAACCGAGTCAAGGAAACAGAGAACGTGAATATTTCTGACTCAAAAGGCAAGTCGACTTTTATCATCGTCAGGCCTGAAAGTGAGGCGTATGCCCAAATTTTCAGCCTTTCCGAGGAAAAAGCGCGGGTTGTGAACGGGACACCGATCATCGACCTACACCTCACGGTCCAGGCGATCCGCAATGTGAAGGATTTTGAGGCGCTGAAAAAACGCCTTGAGGACTATTGTCGAAATCTCCGCCCCTTCGACATCACAATTCGAAATATTGCCCGGATGAATGTGAACAATCAACAGGGTCGGTTATGGATGCTGGCAGAAAAAAATCCCTGTTTGGAAAGCATGTATAACGATCTCAACAAAATTGCCTGCGAGATGGGCTGTGATGGTTATCCCTACAAAGCAGAGAACTGGCTGCCTCACATAAAAATTGTCGAGCTGCCCGAACATACCTCCACGCAAATCAAGGATCCCACCTTTGGCGTAGGGAACGGATTTACGTTCACGATCCGTAATTTCGAGTGGACCGTGCAACGCGGACCCGAAAGCTGGGATCTAATCGAGCGCTTCTCCTTCCCCGAGTAATCAATCTAATTTGGAATTATTCACCTCCTTCTCTTGGAAGGGGGATCTTTTATTTTATGCTCACATAGCCATCAAATTATGCTATTATCAAATAGCTATGGCAACCATCTTAATTGTGGATAGTCGTCCCTCGGATCGTCAAATTTTTGTCACCCTGCTTGGTTCGTTTGGACATCGCATGATCGAGGCGGGTGATGGCTCCCAAGCGTTGGAATTGGCGAAAGCGGAGCTCCCCGATCTCATCATTACCGATATTGTCATGCCGAACATGGACGGGTTTACGCTCGTCCGCCGGTTGCGCGCTGAGCCTCTGTTAGCCGGTGTTCCGGTTGTTTTTCAGACGGCACATTACCTTGAGTCAGAGATCCATAAGCTCGCTACAGCCAGTGGAATCGAGCATATTCTAGGCAAACCCAGCGAACCGCAGGAAATATTGCGCGCCGTGCAAGACTCCCTTCAGCACCCGACCAAACATTCCAGGCTCCCGCAAACGGGACAGCTGCACCGTGAGCATTTGCAGCTGCTGGCAGATAAGCTCTATCAAAAGAATATCGAGCTGGAAAAAGCCAACGAGCGCCTGCGCAATTTATCCTTGACCGATGAATTGACCGGGCTAAACAACCGCCGCGGTTTTGCCATCCTTGCCAACGGATTGTTCAAATTTGCCCGTCGTGCCAACCATGCCCTATGCCTGCTGTACATCGACATGGACAGCCTGAAGCACGTCAACAACGCCTTTGGCCATGCCGAAGGGGATACGGCGCTGAATCATTTTGCCCGCATCTTGACCGAAACTTTCCGCGATTCCGATGTCATTGCCCGCATGGGTGGGGATGAGTTCGCCGTCCTGACGATCGATGCTACTGAAAACAACATCGCCGTGATTCAAGCGCGCCTGCAAAGCAATGTAGACGCTTATAATCTCGTCTCTGTACGCGGCTACCCGTTGTCATTCAGCCTCGGGATTATCCAGATTAATTTGGATTCCATCTTCAGCGTGGATGCCCTGCTCGCCCAGGCAGATACTGCCATGTATGAGCATAAACAGACAAAAAAGGGGAAGGCATAATTACTTGCTGACAAATCTATGCTGCTCTGGTAAGATAACCGCCTTCAAGGTATTCAAAACGAAGATATGAAAACTATGAACTGTATGTGTACACGGCGGGGCTAGCGCCACCGCCTCTGAATCAGAGACACTTGCACTTAGTGCAGGTGACAACGGCTGACTGCCGCAACGGTGGGCTTGACCCCGATAAACAATATAGGGACGGATTACAATCCGCCCCTATATTTTCGGAACGCCCTCGTTTGCAACGCTGCGAAATTTTCCAGCATGGCAGGCAGCCGTTTTTATTTCATCTGTGCACAAATCCAACGTCACAATAAGGAGTAAAGGAATGAGAATCGCAAAGGATGTAACAGAACTGATCGGCAATACCCCTCTGGTCCGTTTGAACCGTCTCACCGAGGGAGCTCAAGCCGAGGTGGTCGCCAAGCTGGAGTTTTACAACCCCGCTCATTCGGTCAAGGACCGCATTGGTTTTTCGATGATCGATGCCGCGGAGAAGGCCGGGCTCATTAATCCGGGAACCAGCGTGCTCGTCGAACCGACCAGCGGTAATACAGGCATCGCCCTCGCCATGGTCGCCGCGGCGCGTGGATATAAGCTGATCTTGACCATGCCCGAAACGATGAGCAAGGAGCGCCGCATGTTGCTGCGTGCCTATGGCGCCGAGCTTATCCTCACACCGGGGCCCGATGGCATGAATGGCGCGATCCGCAAGGCAGAGGAGATCGTCGCCTCCGACCCGAAGAAATATTTCCTTCCACAGCAGTTTAAAAATCCTGCCAACCCCGAGATTCATCGCCAGACGACTGCCGAAGAGATCTGGCGGGATACTGACGGCAAAGTGGATATTCTTGTCGCCGGGATCGGCACAGGCGGAACTATCACCGGCGTGGGTGAGGTCATTAAGTCGCGCAAGCCATCGTTCCAGGTGATCGCTGTCGAGCCGGATGCATCTCCAATCCTGTCCGGAGGGACGAAGGGACCCCATCCCATCCAGGGAATCGGCGCGGGCTTCATCCCCGATGTGTTGAATACGAAAATCTATGACGAGGTCATCCGCGTCAAAAATGAGGATGCCTTCCAGACTGCCCGGCGGATGGCGCGCGAAGAAGGTTTGCTGGTCGGTATCTCCTCCGGCGCGGCGACCTGGGCTGCGGTACAGGTGGCAAACCGCGCCGAGAATACTGGCAAGCTGATCGTAGTGATCATTCCCTCTTTCGGCGAGCGCTATTTATCCACAGCCTTGTTTGCAGATTTGGTGGATCCGCAGTAAATATCTAATGTCAATCCCTCGGAGGTTCGGTGCCGGGGAGAATGACAATTTTGGAAAGTTGGGTAAGAAATGTTTAAGACGATTCATGATGATGTCCAATCGGTATTAGACCGGGACCCGGCGGCGCGCAATGTGCTTGAGGTGTTGCTATGCTATCCGGGACTGCACGCCATTTGGGCACATCGTTTATCTCACAGTTTATGGAAGAGCGGCTTCAAGTTGATCGCCCGCGCCATTTCCCAGATGGTGCGCGGCATCACCGGGATTGAGATTCATCCTGGTGCGACAATTGGTCGCAACCTTTTCATCGATCATGGGATGGGCGTGGTGATTGGCGAAACAGCCGAGGTGGGTGACAATGTGACACTCTATCACGGCGTTACCCTGGGCGGCACAAGTCTCTATAAAATCAAACGTCACCCGACGATTGGCAACCATGTCGTAATTGGTGCCGGCGCCAAAGTGCTGGGAGCCATTACCGTCGGGAGCAACAGCCGCGTCGGAGCAAATGCCGTGGTTGTAAAATCCACACCGCCCGATTCGGTTGTGGTCGGCGTGCCCGGACAGGTCGTCGTGCGCGAACATCCCATCCATACCTATGAAGCGGATTTGGATCATGGCAGTCTGCCTGACACGATCGGTGAGACCCTTGCCGCGTTAATCGAGCATGTCAATTCCTTGGAGAAACGTGTCAACGGTGGACCTCCTCCGGAGCCAGCTTTGCACGCACCCGACCATGGCGTCTGGCATTGGGGCGATTTTTCGATTTAGCCCAGTAGTCGTGTGTGAAGAGAAAGCCTGTCTCTGACAAAGACAGGCTTTCTTTATTTTTCTACATTTTCCATTTCTCCAACGCGGAGATCAACTTTTTATATCCGCCTGGTTTGAACAGGTCGACACGATGCAAATGACTTAAGGACTCAGGCATATCGCATTTTTCCAACCGGACCGGAACGATAAAGATCGTGTCATCGATCAACCGGGCTTTTTCTAAAGCGATCTTTAATTCCTCGTGGCGATATCCATGCTGCTCGTTAAATTTCTTCGAAAGACAGACGATGACAATATGACTTTTCAGGATTGCCTTGCGGATCTCATGCTGCCAGTTCTGCCCGGGCTGCAGATCTTCCGCGTCGAACCAGGCATGGATCCCATGGTCCACGAGGCGAGTATATAATTTATGAACGGCTTCCTTGTCGAGATGGGCATAACATAAGAAGACGTGGAGCGGGCGTTTTGATTCAGGCATAGTCTGTTCCATGAAATGGTCATAAGAATATAAAAGATAGGAATTTCTTAATTAGAGATGACCATCGATAGGGTGAGGCAGGACATCAAGATGCGCAGCCTGCTGACATTAGAAAGTATCCACACGTAAATTTTTCAGATCATTAAAGATAGGCAGCGCCAGTTTGTTTGAATCTGTAGATCCCAGCTGACCTGGAGCAGCCACATAACCAGCTTTGCTAAATACCCAATCGCGTAAGATTTTCTCGCTCACGCCCAGGGGTTGTAAGATTTCATGTACGGCGCGCAATGTCAGTTCCTGGTAGCGAGGGACATCCACCGCACGTGGATTTGGCTCGATAGACAAATCCCAAGCATGGACACCGGGCGATGGCGCCATGTACAGGAACCGTATCCGTTGTCCCATTTTCGCCGGCTTCCCTTGGGTTTGTAACTGGCGGGCGGCGCAGGAGAGTGGGGAAAGAACGCTGTATTTCTCCAGCTCGCGGCTAAGCGTCTGTGTGATTACAAGCTGCTCGAGAGGGACTTCCCTTCTTTTGAGGAGGCTGAGTTGTTCGCGCAGGAAGGTTAATACTTCAGGCAGGCACTCTCGTGATCTGGTGAGGTCCGTTTCCTTGGCAAGAATATCTAAAATATCTCTTTGTACCTGCGCAACAAAGGCCGGGACATCGTGACGCCGCAGAGCGATACCGCGCAGCTTATGTTCCTTGTTTGGAGCAATTCCGTAAAAGCGGTTGGCAACCGATACATTCGGGGTGTGCCGCGAGCCAAGAAAAGCACACCAAGAATATACATTCTCCAAGTCCATTGGCAAACCAGTTCCTTGTTCAATTTCCCTTACGAGTATCTGAAAGTCTTCTTTGGATGCACTTGGCTTGGAAACAAAAAGACTATCCACGTAAACATGTAGTATGTCAAAGCCTTTGGCTTCGGCAATCAACCTGGCATCTGTAATTACTTTTCTGGATAAATATGAGACAACCTCATGGGCATTGATCCGCCCAAAGGTCGAATTGGCAAAACCCAGGCGTCCATAACAGACAACCGTCAGCCATTTCAGGGCGTCCAAAACTGCCTTATAACGGCGATACACATTACGGTGGCGCGAATCATTTTTATCCATCGACTTTAGCAGTTTCTTCAGAGCAAGCCGTTTATCGCGCATGGCTCTCAGCGTTTGCGGGATGAGTCCCGGGCGGGAGAGGATCTTGACACCTAATTCCGGAATCTCAACCCCTTCACCAGCTGCATCCATACTCACTACAGTTTCGGGGGAGACGTTGTATCGAATCATGATGGAAGCCATCTTCGAACTGAAATCAAGGATGGCAACATTTTCGAAAACGCCAGGCGTGGGTATGAAGACCAGTCCGCCACGGTCGGCGCGTACAAACTGATTGAATGTTTTGCGAACTTCTCCTTTCTGGTGTTGATAAGGGACTAAGGTACCGCGCCGCATAGCAGTGATATCCTGCATGGAAGCAATGGCCGCGCCGGGAGAACGCCTTGTTACTTCCTGTAACGGGAGGCTGCTCAAACGGGTTTGTTCAATCGCTCCAATCAATTGATACTGGTTATAGGTCATGCAATTCCTGACGTCCACATGCCAGCGTCCGCGCAGGTGGGTTTGCGGGGCGCGGTAATGGGCATGTCCATAGTTGAAAAAGCTGATCTCTTTCCGTCTTAAAACAGGCATGGAATCATCTCGATTCGGATTAAAGGGAATGCCTGTTTTTTTGGACAATTCTTGCAAATGTGGAAACAACCACACATCGCCAAAATAAGTCTTGATTACATCCGGGTCAAAAGAAGCCAAAATGCCGTTCAGAAGAGTGAGAAGCTCGCCTGGTTTCTCAAAGGAAAGCCGCAAATGAGATTTGCCAAACTTTGCGATTAGGAATTGAGGGGAGTGATGAGACGGATCGGCATTCGGTCGTAGAGTCAGCAGCTTGAAATGCGGAAGCTTCGGATCGAGCTCGTAGGGCGTATCTAAGGCTCGAATAGCGATGAGCGTACCGTCCTTTTCAGCCATCGCTTCACAACGCGCCATCATAAAGACGTCATAAGTTGCAGCGTAGCGCACGGTTAAGGGAGTATCTACATCGTAAAAAATCAAATCTGAAAAGTTTTCATAAACATTCTGAAATAGAGATTTGTACATCGTAACATTGGCAACACCAATGCCCATCAGCTCTTGTGACCCGGCAAATAGATCTTCGCGTGTCACTCGTTCCAGTCTCACTTCCTGTTTGAGATATTTTGTCCGCAGATATTTGCCCAATTCATGGAGACGCGGAAAAGGTCCATGGGCGTAGAACACGGTCTCAAAATCCTGATGGAAGCGATACGCTTTTCCATCTTCTCCAACCAGCCACAAGACAATGCCCTTCATCGGATGGGCATAGAGATCAAATAACCAGCCAATTGTCGTCTTCATTCGGCTGACGTCGTTTGTTCGATTTCCCGCCTGAGTTCCTCGATTTGTCGATAAAGCTCGTTAAATTCACGAGAATATTTGTCATCCCGTTCCATTTGGATGACGATCAATGCCGCCAGGATGGGTAAATGATCGGTCAGGTTATGGATGACAACTCGATGTTTCAAGACATATTCCGAATATTTATCCAAGATCCTTCGATAATTCGGAGGCAGCATATCTGCCATAGGCTTGAAGGACGCGATCAACTTGTGCGCCAGTTGCGTTGCGGAAAGACTGTTGCGTCCCATAAGGAGCTCTAGAAGAGCACACCTTGTTGAAATGCTTCTACGGAAGAAGGGTTTTTCTGCTCGATGATCTCGTCTGCAATCGATGCCACCAGAGGAAAGAAACGACGATACTCCTCGCCAACCATATCTGGTACAAGCACAGCCACAGCATTGGAGAGCGAAAGTCGCTTCAGATACTGGCAACATTGCTCCAAGGTGGACTGACGCAGGGAAAGATCCACATCTGGGTTGTAGAAGAGGTGTAAAAAATCCAGGATCAAAACCGGGTTGCTCTGTTGGTTCGCTTCCATTAACAAGTCGAGCAGTTGCAGGCAGGTGAACGGCCGCGACAGAATTAGCTGATCCAGCGCTTCGTTGAAGGCAACGGTATGTTTGTAGACAGAGTAGCGTAGCTCGTCATGCTGTGGCATCCACTCGCCGGCCGCAATTAGATAAACTGGACCGCGCAATACCCATTGGGTAATCAATTCCGTGATGGCTTCATGTTGCTGATCAAGAGTTTTGACCAACAACAATTGACCTAACCATTGGCGCTTGAGCCAATGTGCTGTATAGGAAGTAATCGCTTGAGGCGCATTAGGAAGAGCAAAATAGGTATCCATCCTGATACGATAGCTCGATTTGATTATGTTGTATATCCCGTTAACGGGTGAAGGGTGGGGGAGAAACAGGTTAACCCATCGGTTAACCGATGGGGTGAGCTACATCCAGGCGCTAAAGTCCCAGCCTGCCAAGATATGGCGTAATTCGGCTTTACTTTTCACGCCGAATTTCAGCAGCACACTTCGAACATGGGTCTTGATCGTCTCAGGGGAAAGGGATAAACGAGCAGAGATCTGGCGAGTGGTGTAGCCCAGACAGGTTAGCGCGGCGATATCCCGCTCCCGTGCAGAGAGTGACTCCCACTTAGGCCACAACTTTTCGACGGATTGGTATTGTTGCAGGCCGGCGGCCAGGATATCAGGAATTAACTCGTGTTCGGGACGACCCTCGTGTTTCGCAAGAGTTGAAAGAGTAACTTGCAAACTTTCGGTGATTTCATAGGTCCGGGGGCCAGGAGCTGGACGCTTGCCTATCAGGTAGAGAAATCTTTGCCAGATAGACATACTAATTAAGTATTATATTAGAACAGATGTTCCAAGTCAAGCGATTAGTCCGTTTCGATGAGCTCATCCGTTTCTTCTACCACCCCCTCTGTTCTCACTACTACTTTGGTTGGACGCAATGCGAGGAAAGGATCAAAGCCGCGCCGCATCGTCAGTCCATGCAAGATCAACCCGATTTGCGAAAGTCCAAACCAAACTAGGAATACCGTCAGCACGATGGATGCCTGGTCGATCCAGCGCGGCGCGCGTTCCGTCAGTTGCGAGACCTGCTCTCGCCAACCGGCTATCTTCGCTTTGTATTCCTTGATCGACGTTACAAAATTCTCTAAGCTGGTGCGCGTCTCGGTCAAATCACCACCCAGCAGGAAGGAACTATCACTGACAAAGAGTGACGCCTGCTTGCCAAGCGTCTCGACGTTTGAAATTTCAGAGTCGATGGAGTTCGCCGAAGAAATCAGGTCGGAAAGGGACGTGTCGAACGTGCTCAAGTCAATCGGGAGAAATCCCTGAACAGTTGTGAGCAGCGATCGTATCTGTTCGAGCGTCGCGCGGGCGGACACAATTCGTCCATGCGTCGTTTTGAGTTCGGGCAAGAGCCTGTCATCGATGGTGCTTTGAATCGTTTCCAGAAAATTGCCCGTGCTATTGGTTTGAGCTTTTATTTTGTCGATGGCGGCTTGAGCGGAGTCAACAATGCGCAAAGCGCGCTCCAGCTCCTTTTGTGAGCTGTCGAGCGTTGTTTGTGCCTGTGCCAATTGTGTATCGGCATCTTTCAATTGGAAGGTTACTTTATCTGTCAAAGGTGTGTTGTAAACCCAAATGACGACAATGCTGGCGACGCTTAGGATAAGAAGTATTGACCCCAAAACGATCAATGTCCACGCAAATAGTTTACGAGCCATAAGATCTCCTTGATCCAAATTCACAGATTGTGATTGTGTTGGAGAGTCTATTTCGAGATGAACATCGGCACCCAAAAGTTGTATGGCAACTTAATTATGCCTCTCCACACGTAGAATCAGGCGAAAACGTGCTATTTCGAGTACTAATCGGACTATAATGAGCCGAGACGGACCTTACTTAGCTTAACGAGGAGTTCCCCATGCTTGTCATTATCAGCGATCTTCATTTGGGAGATGGTACAACTGCCGAGTCTATTCCAGCCAGTGCTTTCCGGCTGTTTGCCAAACGATTACGCCAGGATGCACATTTTGCTGCCATGCACAACCAAACGTATCGCCCCATCGAGGAGCTCGATGTCATTCTGATGGGCGATATTCTCGATCCACTCCATTCCACGCGCTGGCTCTTTCCCGCCCCGGATAGCGAAACGCCCAACCATATCACCGAACCGGGAGAGTCAAACTATATCCGACCGTGGAGCAACCCCAATGATCCACGTTTTGCCGCCAAGCTGCTTGAAGTCACGGAAGCGATTCTCGAATATAACAAGGACGGACTGGAGATTTTTCGAGATCTTTCCAAGGGGTTAATGATCAACTTTGACACACCCGATGATCACCAGGGACGATCTTTCAACAGTACAGAGAAGATTCCGCTGCTCGTGCGCTTTCATTATATGGTGGGAAACCATGATTGGTATTATCACCTTCAGGGGAACGCCTTCGACCAAATTCGTCAGAAAATCATCGATGCCATGGGCTTGTGTAATCCACCGACGCCTTTCCCCTATGACCTGACGGATTACGATTCCAGCCAATCCGATTTACATCCGAACTGGCAGCGGGACGAATATCCCGATATCGAGCGCTTGTTCAGCGAGTACAAGGTCTTCATCCGCCATGGGGATTGCTATGACCATTTCAACTTCGATCGCGAAAGGGGACGCGACTACCCCACCCTTGGCGATGCCTTCACCATGGAAGTCTGTAATCGCTTCCCTGAGCAGCTGAAGAGCATGCCTAACCTGAACCTGGATCTTGTCAACAAGCTGCGCCACATCACCAATGTCCGTCCGGCGTTAGCCACGCCATTATGGGTCACAGGCCAGTTGCGGAATCTCAGCCTCTCGAACAAGCTGGGCGGTGTACGCGAAAGTGATCTGAAGCGGGTTTGGGACGATCTCGCCGACAATTTTCTACACTTGGATTTTGTCCGCCGGGCAGATAAGAGATTTTCATTTGACATGGTCGATCAGCTGGAGCTCGCCGTTAAGATTTCCAGAGCCATCTCTCTGGAACAGATCGACAGTCTCGTATACCGGTTGCAGCATCAAAGTACATCCGGAGGGGATCGCTCATTTGCGCAGTTTGCATTGCAGGAACCTGCGTTCGAGAAGAACACAGCACGTTATATCGTCTATGGGCATACACACCATCACGAAACTGTGCCTCTTGATTACGATGATATTGGCGGCAACCAGATTTACTTCAACTCGGGCACCTGGCACATGTACTTCGACCTGGCAAGAAAAAATCCTACCGAAAAAAAGTTCATCCCGTATAAGGCACTGACCTACATTACCTTCTATAAAGATCATGAGCATGATGAACGCCACTTCGAGACGTGGTCGGGCGCCTATGCATGAGTTATGTCGATTGAACGTGACATTCTGATCATCGGCGGCGGACCTGCCGGACTCTCCACCGCGCTTCATCTGGCAAAAGACTTTCCCGCTCTCGCGACCCGTATCTTGATCCTGGAAAAGGCGCGTTATCCGCGTTTCAAGCTTTGCGCGGGCGGACTCGTCCTCGATGCTGAGGTCATCCTGCAGCGACTCGGCCTCGACGTGAGCGAAGTGCCGCACGTGGATGTGGACAACATCCGTTTTGATTTTCAAGCGAAGGGACTCAAGCTCAACGTTCCAAAGGGACACGCCTTACGTGTAGTCCGCCGGGATGAGTTCGATGGCTGGCTGGCCGGAAAAGCAAGGGATAAAGGGATAGAGGTTCGAGAAGGGGTTGCTGTGAGAAGTATCATTCCTCATCAAGAAGATGTGACGGTTGAAACAGAGGGAGAGACATATCGAGCACGGATCGTCGTCGGTGCGGATGGCTCGAATGGAGTTACGCGTCGATGTATTTTTGCCGATGCGCCAGTGCATACCGCGCGGGTGCTCGAGATCTTGACTCCTTCCCTGTCTGAAGAAAGGAGAAAGCGCGCGTTTTTTGATTTCTTCCCGGTTCCAAATAACATCGCCGGCTACGTCTGGGATTTCCCTACACAGATAAAAGGGGAAGCAATGCGATGCTGGGGAATCTATGATACGAATATCCTCGCCAGTGAAAAACGCCCGCCATTGAAAGAGCCTCTCGCCAGGGAAATGTCACGGATTGGATTCAATCTTCATGATTACGAAATCAAAGGTCATCCCATCCGCTGGTTTGCGCCAGAGAATCAAATGTCCATGCGGCGGGTATTGCTAGTGGGCGATGCCGCGGGAGCCGATCCGTTATTTGGCGAGGGAATCAGCATCGCCTTAGGATATGGCGCATTAGCAGCCCGCGAGATCGGCGAGGCATTTCAAACGAATGACTTTTCCTTCCATAACTTCCGGCGCCGGATATTAATAAGCGCGCTGGGAAGGACACTTATGGCGCGCTGGTTCATCGCACAGGTCGTTTATTCCCTAAAATGGAAATGGTTTCAGATCCTGTTGTGGTGGATCATGAAACCATTTGTAGGTTTGGCAGGATGGCTATTTGTGTTGAATTGGGGAAAGAGACTACGATAGGAACACGACACCTGCACTGCGCACAGGCGCATGGGTGTATCGTGCCCCTACATTTACGATCTAATTTTTTTCAAAAATCCTGGCGTGTTTAATTCGCGTTCCAACAGATAAGTGAAATATCCTTGCATGAGGGTTTCCACTTCTTGCTGCACGTCCGGAGCGGGACGTGCCCGCGTCGCATCAGCATAACTACTGCGCTGAAAATGACGCAGATATCGTAATGCCTCCACCGAGATGTTCTGCAAATTGCGTAAACCCTGTGCACAACGTGGACAAATCACTCCGCCGGCGCTAAAGGAAAAGAACTGGTCTTCCGGCTTGATCTCGCGTCCGCAGTTGGCGCACTCGAAGAGCTGCGGTCGGAATCCTAAATGGTCGAGCAGGCGAATTTCATAGTAACGAATGACCAGCCACGGATCCGTTTTGGCAGCGAGGCGAGAGAGGGTATCTGTGAGCAAGAGAAACAACGCCGAGTTTTCCATCTCGTCCGCATACGTGAAACGATCTAGGAGTTCCAGCACATAGGATGCTTGGCTGGTTAAGATTAGATCATCGCGTAAGGGCTGGTAGGCGTCGACAGTATCAGCTTGCGTAATCAAGGGCATGTCGCGTCCCTGGGCAAGCTGCAACTTCACATAGGTGAACGGCTCGATGTGTCCCGCCTTGCGCGAGGCGATCTTGCGCGCACCTTTGGCGAGGGCGCGCGTCTTCCCCAGCTGACGTGTGTACAGCGTCAACATGCGGTCAGCTTCGCCATAATCAACATGGCGGAGGACTACCGCCTCCACTCGAAAAGAACGGAATTTTGTTTCAGGCATGGGTATCATCCGTAGGGACAGGCTCGCTTTGCGCGCTTCCCGAGCTGCCGGTCCTTACGATTTAAGGTGTTCCGGGGTAAACGCTTCGGGCAACAACTCGCGCACCGTCGTTTCTTTCAGGATGCGCCCGCTTCCGTCGGCAAGCAGCACAATTGTGTCGAGTCCAAACTCAGACATGACCTGACGGCAACCCCCGCACGGAGAGCCGCCGTTATCGGTGACAACAGTGATCACTTCAAATTCTTTCTCGCCCTCCGATACCGCCTTGAAAATGGCGACGCGCTCGGCACACATCGTCTGTGGATAGGCGGCATTCTCCACATTGACACCGGTAAAAGTGCGCCCACTCTTGGTGCGCAGCGAGGACCCGACCGCATAATTGGAATAAGGAACATAGGCGTGTTGGCGCGCCGTATTGGCGAGGTCCACCAGAGTTTGTTTTTCTTGCTGGGTAAGAGTCATGTTTTCCTTCTAACCACAATATAGAGTATTCTGCACAATTTATGTTCAGGAATTGTGGCTGTCTTTTTTATGTTTCCGTTCTACTTTTCGTATAGCACGAGCGGGCATGCCCACTACGAGCGTATCTTCTGGTACATCCCTTTTCACAATCGCTCCGGCTCCGGTACGTGCGCCATCACCGAGTTTAACAGGTGCAATCAGGATAGTATCAGAACCGATAAACACATCTTCGCCCATTTCCGTGGGATGCTTTTTCTCGCCATCGAAGTTGGCAGTGATCGTCCCGGCACCGATATTGGTGTTTGCGCCAATCGTCGCGTTGCCAATGTAGGAGAAGTGGCCCATCTTAACGCCTTCTGCCAGGGTGGAATCCTTCACCTCCCCGAAGTTGCCCATGTGGACGTGGCTTTTGAGATGAGCGCCTTTTCGCAATCGTGCGAAAGGACCCATATCCACATCATCTTCTAGGATCGCGCTCTCCATGTCAGACGCCAATATTTTGCAGCGGTTCCCAACTTTTGAATCGCGGATGATCGTGTTTGGACCAATCACATTGCCTTCACCAATCTCGGTTTTCCCTTGGATATAGGTATTCGGCATCAGGAGCGTGTCCTTGCCAATCTTCACACCCGCTTCGATATAGGTTACTTCCGGGTTCATCATGCTGACGCCATTCAACATGTGCTCGCGATTGATGCGCATGCGCATGGCAGATTCGGCTTCACTCAAATGGACGCGAGTATTAATTCCAATCGTTTCAATAAAGTCATCGTGGACGACAGCCTGCACGGGTAAATTATCTTTGACGGCGATCTCAACAATATCGGTTAAATAGTACTCACCCTTTTTGGGATTCTTCTGTATACGACGCAAGGCGTCCCATAACCAATCGGCGTTGAAACAATACGCACCGACATTCAATTCCTTGATGTGTTGCTGCTCAGGTGTGGCAACGTATTCTTCGACGATGGCGTCTACTGTGCCATCCGCTTTCCGTACGATTCGGCCAAAGCCGCGCGGGTCGTCCGCGATCACGGTCAGCAGGCTGAAAGGTCCGGGATTGCGGCGCTGCGTTTCGACGAGCCTTTGGAAGGTTTCGCCGCGCAAGAGAGGCATATCGGCATAGGTGAGGATCACATAATCCGTTTTGCCTTTGAGCAGGGGCTCGGCTTGCATCGCGGCATGTCCGGTTCCGAGCTGCGGCTCTTGTAAAACACAATCTGCCGAATCACCCAAGTATTTCTGCACTGCTTCCGCCCCGTGTCCCACCACAACCACTGGCTTTTCGGTAGTGGCAGACTGCAAGGCTGCCAGTACATGCCACAACATAGGCTTGCCACATAGAGGGTGCAATACCTTCGGTAGATCCGATTTCATTCGTGTGCCTTGCCCGGCGGCAAGAAGAACAGCCGTTACTTTCATAGGAATACCTCTATAACTCCGTAACGCGGGGCAAACAAAAATAGGATTCGTGCGGCTGTCGCAGAAATCCTATTTACCGAGTGCCGCATAAGCGGAAGATTTGGCTGGGGCGCCTGGATTCGAACCAAGATCCACAGCTCCAAAGGCTGGTGTGCTGCCCTTGCACCACGCCCCAGAACGGACGAATTGTATCACAGCTTCAGGGCACAATATTGTGCGCCTACTTCTTTTTGAGTAGGCCTGTGTTGTGAACCGTAATGGTTTCCCCCTCGCCCGGATTCAAACCCAATTTGCGTGCCTGTTCAAACGTGATGACATCTGGATTGGTGGGAATAGTGCCTGCTTTTTCCGCCGCGTCATCCCAGAACGCATCCACATCCTTCACTTTGGATTTCTTGTTCGCAGTCGCCAGCAGGGCATCCAGATCGACATCCGGCTCGGGTTCCTGTTCTACAAGGGTAGGCAGTGCTTCCGGCTCAGGGACAGCTGCTTCCATGATCACATGTGGAGATACCACCCCAAGCGACTGCAATACATTCTCTATGTCGCCGCGCACAAAGAACAAGGCTTCAACGGTTTGCTGAATCCGGTTGGACTTGGCGAGGCCCTTGCCAGCCAGCAGCAAGGCATGGGTCGTGTTGACGGGAACCAGCAGGAGATCATGATCGCCCCCATGGAAGACATGGTAATGATCAAGATGATCCTGGTGCATAAAGCGTGAGACTTTCAAGCTCGCGCTATAAATCGCCATCAACGCCGACAGCATCGAGACTTCCATGCTGCTGTCATACAGATCCCCGGCACGCGCCAGAACACGGGCGCGTTCGCTAATCAAAAAGACGGCATCTGCTCTGAGCTTCTGCCGAAATCCCACCAGCAATTCAGAGAGAGTCTGGCGATGCTGCTCGGCATTCTTAACAGCTTCAGGGGGGAAAATCGTCTGCACCAAGCCCAGGCTGCGTTCCACGGCATCGAGAAAATCTGCCAGCGGGATTGGCTTGTCGAAGACTGCTACTCCACCTGCCCCAAGCATTTCCTGGCGGGATTTGCGATCGGTCATTCCGGAGATAAAAATAACTTTGAGATCAGGAGTGCGGGCTTTGATCTTGCGCATTAGCTCCACACCGGAGATACCGGGGAGCAGGTAATCCGCGACGAGCAGGTCTACCTTGCGGCGAGAGGCTTCCAACAGTGCCTCTTCGCCGGAAGGAGCATCGATGATATCTAGCGGGTGACCAAGCGTTTGCAATGTGGCATGCAAAAGACGGACGATATCTTTTTGATCATCAACAATGAGAATACACGGGTGGCCCATGGTGAATGCAGACGTACTTCTAGTTATACATTCTGTTCAGCCACCCAACAAGCAACCCAATGGTCAGGGAGAAGCTCTTTGAACTGTGGCTCCTCTTGTGAGCAGATTTCCATCGCTACCGGGCAGCGGGGATGAAAACGGCAGCCCTTTGGGGGGTTGAGTGGACTGGGGACATCCCCTTTTAAGATCGTGCGTTGTCTCCTCATACGCGGATTTGGCACCGGGATGGCAGACATCAACGCCATAGTGTATGGATGCAGCGGTTTGCGGAACAATTCTTCGCGTGTAGCAAGCTCGACCATCTTGCCGAGGTACATCACTGCCACACGATCAGAAACATGCTCCACGACGGAGAGGTTATGAGCGATGAACAAATAGGTAAGACCGAATTCCTCTTGCAGATCTCTTAAGATATTCAATACCTGCGACTGGATCGAAACATCTAATGCCGAGACCGGTTCATCACAAATAATAAAGCGCGGGCGCAGAGCCAGGGCGCGGGCAATGCCAATGCGCTGGCGTTGCCCGCCGGAAAATTCATGCGGATAACGCCGGGCATGGTAATCTTCCAGCCCAACCTTCTTCAGCGTTTCCATCATGATCTCGACACGTTCCTTGTGAGTGCCGATGCGATGGATATGCAACCCTTCCATGATCGATTCGCCGATCGGCACGCGCGGGTCGAGAGATGCATACGGATCCTGAAAGATGATCTGCATATCGCGCCGGACCACTTTCAAATCACGCGGCTTGAGGGCGAAGACATCCTTACCTTCGAACTGGACCGAGCCAGCGGTCGGCTCGATCAGGCGCAACATGGTGCGACCCACCGTCGTTTTGCCACAACCTGATTCGCCTACCAGGCCGAGCGTCTCGCCTTTTTTCACAAAAAAGCTGACATCATCGACGGCCTTGACCTGATTGACGACGCGCTGTAATAACCCGGCGCGCACCGGGAAATATTTGACCAGGTGTTTGACCTCCACCAGGGTTTCCCCTTGCTGGTCTGTGGGAGCTGGGACATTCTGCATTGTCATCGTCTCCATAAGGGAAATCTCCTAACTGACCTTGAGTGGCGCGACATGGCCTGGTCCACTGGTATACAACCAGCAGCGTACCAAGTGACCTGGTTTGACTTCTTCCAGTTCAGGTTTCACCTCAGTACAGATGCTCAAACCGTATTTGAAACGAGCCTGGCAACGCGGCGCAAAACGGCATCCCACAGGCAGGTTGACGAGATTCGGCACCGAGCCAGGAATGACATCCAAGCGGTCCTTGATTTGGCCCAGTACGGGGATCGAGCCGATCAAACCCTGGGTATACGGATGCAGCGGCTCGTCGAAGAGGGAGTTGACGTCGGCCTGCTCGACGATTTCGCCAGCATACATCACAGCCACCCGTTCTGCCATCTCTGCGACCACGCCGAGATCATGTGTGATCAAGATCACGGAGGTTCCCATCTCGCGGCGCAGGTCACGCATCAGGTCGAGGATCTGCGCCTGGATCGTGACGTCGAGTGCGGTCGTGGGTTCATCGGCAATCAGCAGCTCAGGAACACAGGCAAGCGCCATCGCGATCATGACGCGCTGCGCCATACCACCGGATAGCTCATGTGGATACGCTTCGGCGCGTCGTACCGGGTCGGGCACGCCGACCATTTTGAGCAATTGCACGGCACGCTTCCAGCCCGCTTCTTTTCCGAGGTCCTGGTGAACATTCAATACTTCGGCGAGCTGATCGCCTACTTTAAAAACGGGATTGAGTGCAGTTTGTGGCTGTTGAAAGATCATCGAGATGCGGTTGCCGCGTACCTTGATCATTTCATCTTCGGGCAGGTTGAGCAGGTTTTCGCCATCCAGCAAAATCTCGCCAGCATCTACCTTCCCAGGTTTTGAAATCAAGCGCATGATCGAAAGGGATGTCACACTCTTGCCGCAACCCGATTCCCCCACCAGCCCCAATACTTCTCCCGGATACACTTCAAAGCTCACACCATCCACTGCGTGCACCACACCGTCTTCGGTGTAGAAATATGTTTTGAGATTTTTAACTTCCAGTAAAGGTTTATTATTATTCATTGGTACTCCCATGAATAGGAATGCACGCATTATAGCAAAGATTTTCTATTTTGCACGGTTACAGAGAACTGTCGCGTAAACAGCCTGTATTTAACGGGTTTTTATTCCACGCAGCGTGAAAAGCCGTATTCAAAATCTAAATCAGGGCTGGCAGGCCTCTCCATAGTCAAAGGTTTCGATATCTGCCAGAGACGAGGAAGAGGAGGGGTCGAGCGCGAATCCGCAGAAATCAGGACGTGTCGCGGCGACTTTTAAGCGCAGATAGAGCGGGAGCGCTGGAAGGTCTGTGGCAAAGATCGCTTGCGCCTCCTGGTGGGATGTGTATTCTGGATCGGTGGATAAAGACTGACTTGCCTGGGCACAGGCACGATCAAACTCCAGACTCTTGTATCCGCTGACGTTCGTGCCCACCCAGTGGTTCGAGTCGGCCGGGATCTGTGAGGATGTGAACCAACCGCATGGCGGCTCCAGGCCGTTCACGCCCAGCGCATATTCGGCAAGGTCAAACTGGCGTCCAAACAGGGGGCCGGCTGGTCCCTGCGCATAAAAATCAGCTGCCGTTTCGAACATGGCATTCAATCCAATGCCGCATTGGGCGAGCGATTGGGTGAAAATGTCCACCACCTGGTGACGCTGCGCTCCGGAGCTGGTGAAATAATTCAGCACCAGCGGCGTGCCCACGGGTACCCGCGTGACGTTCACCGCTTCGCGCGGCGTCGAAGGATCACCATCGGTATCGCGCCATCCGACCGAATCGAGGATTCCCTTTCCCGACGCCGGATTGAACTCATAGGTTTGTACATTGCCATTATGAAGCGGATGATCCGGCGGAAGATAAGTATCGGGAACCGCGGCCAGTCCAAACAAAACAGTGTCCACCACTTTCTGACGATCCAGGCACAGGGCGACCGCTTGACGCATTCGTTTATCGCCAAAGAAATCGGGCCGATCTTCCCTGCGGGCATTGTCATAGCCATTATCGTAGGAAGCCGGAACAATACCAAAGCCCAGCCATTCGATCGTCTTGGTCTGTGCCGTTAGCAGCTTTGCCTGGAGATCGCGATCCATTTGCTGAAGCAGACCCACCTGCCCATCCAAGCGTACGGAAGGATCGAGTACATCACAGGTTCCATCCAAAAGCCCCGACATCGCAGAATTGGTATCCGGCATAAAAAGAAAGGTCAGCTCATCGAATTTGGGCAACCCGCTACCGGCGCGAAAATAGTTCAGATTTTTTACCAGGCGAATTTGCTTGCCCGCTTCCCATTCATCCAAAATATAGGGTCCCCAGCCAATCGGCAGGCGCGAGGAAGCCTCCAGCTTTAAGAGATCGGCAGAGGATGTCGCACTCCAGGCATGCTCAGGCAGAGGCATCCAGAAATTGGTGTAGTAATCGGGATCGATAAAACCTGGCTTGCCCCACCATTGGATGGTTTGATCGTCCGCTGCCTCATACGTCGCGGTGCGATCGACCAGAAACTTGGAGACAGGCGTGTCTTTATCGGAGGCAAGCTTGAAGGAATAAATGGAGTCGGCAGAAGTCAGTGGCTCACCATCGGACCACAGCAAGCCTTTCAGCATCGTAAACGTAACCACAAGCTGATCCATTTGGAGGGCGCTTGAGCCATCATACTTCACGGCGCATGCATCGCTGCGGCAGCCGCTCGGCCGTACTGTTGTCCCCGCCGCGAGCATCACAACGTTGCCATTGGAATCCACCACCTGGTCCCCCGCATTGACCGTGACCGGGCTGACCTGCGCGTCGCCGTCCTCCAGGCTCGGGATCTTCTCGAGAATGATGGGCTCATAACCGTAATTCACTACATCCAGCGGTCCATCATAAACTGCCGATAATACACTCCGTGCGGGGGAATTCAAATTTCCATAGGGATAAAGCGTGTTCGGTTCCTCGCCAAGACAAATTTTGAGCACACGCGGAGCAGGGGTTGTGGTAAGAGTTGCCGAAGGTACAGAATTTGTCGCGGTTTCCACCGCGACAGGAATGCCTGTCACTTGCGGTGTGCAGGCGGGCAAGGTCAACGCAAGAATAAAAAGGATGGCAAGAGCGCGGATGGAAAGTCGTTTCATGAAGCCTCCATCCAGATTTTAGTCGTATTTTCTGATTTTTGAGGACGAAAAAGCATACAACATTCTTGGATTATTTCACAGGCTCGTTCCCAGATTACAAAAAGAGGAGGTCCTGGAGGACCTCCTCTTTTTAGATCTTTATCGCCTTTGAAACTCTTAGTCTTTCCACATCGGATAGAAGTAAGAACCAAAGAAAATTGGGTTCAATACTTGACCGTGCACATATCGAGCCTCAAATCCATGGCTGGTCGCAGTCGCTAACAAGAGCGTAGGAACCTGGTCAAAATACAACGTGTTGGCTTCTTTGTAGATCGCATCGCGCTTGGCGGGATCGGTTTCAGCCACACCGCGGTTGAGGATCTCACGGAACTGGTCTTCCAGCTCGGGAGATAGGTTCTGGCGGTGCGCATACGTACCGACCATGTAAGGCTGGTACCAGTTATGCGGGTCGTGGATATCTTCGACCCAACCGCTGACGAAGAAAGGAGCCTCGGAGGCACGCAGGGTGCGCAGGAACGTCGGCCACGGCAGACCCACTGTCTCCACCGAGAACAGCTCAGTGACCGTAGCAAGGTTAGAGGCGAGGATCTCAGACACAACCTGGCGGGTAGTGTTGCCCTGGTTGTAGAGTGCCTGCAGGCGGAAACCGGTCGTCCAGATATCGCCTTCGGGGTCGTCACCAGCCGGAATGCCGTCTTTGTCTACATCAGCCAGTTTGAATTCCGCGGTTGCCTTGTCGGGATCAAGGGTGTACACAGGAGCGGAGGGATCATAACCGGGCATACCGGCGCGGGCTAGTACAGGCTGCTGGACGGCTTCACCGTTGAAGACGTCGCTAATATAGGTGTCCCAGTCGAAGCTGTAGGCAAAGCCCTTGCGAACATGGATATCCGAGAAGAAATCCAGCGGGATGCCATTGCCATCCAGTTTGCCGGAGCCAACATAGTTGGAGGTCTC
>DATHUN010000519.1:0-4076 GCA_035462205.1 Anaerolineales bacterium | reverse complement strand
TCGAACGGCCCTTTCGATGACCCCTTGGTTCTTGACTCGTATAACTGTCCTTCGATTAGAATCATCTTGGCCAAGAAAAATCGTCGGCATGTGCATCGAGATACAATAAGGTTCGTGGAGCTCCAAAACTAGGACTCCGCCGAATTTGACCTCTCGAAATGGATGTTTCGTGACTTTTATTGATGATAAGAAGAATGAGAACGAAAACACAAACCGCGCCACCTGAGGGATTCCGCTATCAAGACGAAATTCTCCCGATTGAGGAGGAACAGACGCTGATCGAGCAGATTCGCGTCCTGCCCTTGAAGGAGTTCGAGTTTCATGGCTACGTGGGCAAGCGGCGTACGATGTCGTTCGGCTGGCATTATGATTTTGGGGATAGCCTCCTCCATCAAACGGAAGAAATGCCGGCGTTCCTTCTGCGCTTGCGCGAGAGCGCCGCCGCATTCGCTGACCTGTCGCCGGAAGAGTTTCCGCATGCACTGGTCACGGAATACGGTCCCGGTGCAGCGATTGGCTGGCACCGAGACAAAGGAGTCTTCGACGAGGTCGTAGGCATCTCGCTGCTCTCTCCGTGCAACTTCCGGTTTCGGCGAAAAGCTGGCGCCGCTTGGGAGCGTTATACGCTGACCGTCGCGCCGCGCTCAGCCTATCTCCTGCGAGGAGAGTCACGCACCGTCTGGGAGCACAGCATCCCGGGCGTGGATGCGCTGCGTTATTCGATCACCTTCCGAAGTCTCCGGACCAAACGCTGACAATCAGGTTTCAAGTTTATCAAGATCCTTAGGAGGGAGAATCACGCAAAACGTAACTTTCGACCAGGTAATTCACACCTCTCCATTGATTTCCTGGGGCATCTCGACAACGGGGTGTAGACAGCACGGCCGATTCGTAGACGCCAAAACCATGCTGCCGCGCCGGCTCCGTTGCGAGAGAAGCTCGCTGTTCCTACCGTTCCTGGAGTTGCACGATTCTCTACCCGCCTAACCCGGTGGGTCGTCCTTTAGGGTATGGACGATTCCCGCAGTTTTCTGGTAATATGCCCCTGTCCAGACCCAGCCGGAGCCCCTCCGGGGTGCGAGCCAAGAGAAGACGGGGATTCGCATTTGCACATTCCGGGTCAAACGGACACAATTCATCGCCACCATCTATGAAACTCGTATTTCTTATGCATTCAGAGAGGATGGAATGAAACCCCTTCGACCTTTGCCACCCAACCGTACGCTGGAACAGCTTCAAAACCATTATGTTGTCGAAAAAGGCATTGCCGACCGACTGCGAAACGCGAACCGGGAAGAACGAAAACTTATTTATGCGACCATGTATGATGAGCTATTTGCGAAAGTACCCGATCATCCGCGCCTGGCTTTACGCGAAAGTGAGCAGGGCGTTAAGAAAGCAAACAATTCCAAAATGATGCTGGTGGGTGAATTCTTGCACCCGTCAACCGTCTTTGTGGAGTTTGCGCCCGGCGACTGCCGCTTTGCGATGGAAGTGGCAAAACAAGTCCGCACAGTCTATGCCGTCGATATTTCCGACCAGCGCGGCGATGTTCACATGAGTCCCAAGAATTTAAATCTCATCATTTACGATGGCTATGATCTTGACCAGATTCCTGAGAATTCTGTGGATGTGGTCTTTAGCGACCAGTTCCTGGAGCATCTTCATCCAGACGATACCCGGCTTCACTTGGAGCTGGTGTATCATATTCTCAAGCCGGGTGGTAAATACGTATTCCGCACACCCCATGCTTTTAATGGTCCCCATGATGTCTCCCGCTACTTCTCGAAGCATCCGGAAGGTTTTCATATGAAGGAATGGACCTACAATGAATTCAAGTCTGTTTTGAAATCGGTTAATTTTTCGCGGTTGTTCGGGATCTGGAAAGTCAGGCGCTTCCACACGAAAATGCCCTACTTGTATTTTCAAATCGCCGAGCATCTAATTGGCTGGCTGCCTGCACGCCTGAAGCTTGCGTTGAGCAAAGCACTGGTCCCTTCGATTTGCATTGTGGCAGTCAAGTAAACAGCGACGCTTACCATTAACCCGAGCATGCAACAGGTCCGAGATTGGACGCAGCAAGCAGATCTTACATTCGTAGATGAAGGGGAAGGAGACGGCTATCACCACTTCCTCGCGCAAAAAATATGATGAAGATTGATTAACCCCACAAATCGTTTGCTACATCTTCCAAGCCTAGTTCTAATAGCTTTTCTCGCGACGGTTTGCCTGTGTCCACATCCCAGCCGCGGGCTTGGTAGTAGGCATATAACATTCCCTGGATATCGGGAACGTATCCAGCGGAGCCGCCGTCGGGGAATGGTTGCAGCATCGCTTTAGGAAGCTTGTCGTTGGCGGCGGTCAATCCCATGCGGTTATTGATGGCACGTTTGATATTCCAGCCACGTTCGCCACAGCGCATCATGTCTTCGAGGTTCCAATCGAGGCCGCAGGCAGCGTTGATCAGCTTCACTTGCAGTTCCGGGTCAGTATTCGCAAAGATGCACATCACGATCGAATTGAACACGGTCCGCCAATCTTGATGGCGGGCAACATTCCCGGCCTTTTCGGCATGGTCATGACGGTCAAAATACGTAATGCCAATATCTTCATGCGTATGACCCCAATCTACAAAGAAATAATCGGACTGGTTGTGACAAGCACCGCGCGGACTGGTCGCATACGAGAGCGCCATCCCTGAGACGCCGCGCGGATCGTGATAGGCCGTTTCCAGTCCGTTGACCTGTACAGCTTCCTCCTCCACTCTGAAATGCGCACCGAAGCGCCGCGCTCCCAGTGACATGATCTCGCCGATGCCCTCGCGGCGGCCGATCAAGTTGACGAGCCGCTCGATCGCGTCCACCTTGCCCCAGTTCAAATCAAAGCCAACGTCCTCTCGTGTAAGGGTTCCCTGCTCGAACAAATGGAACGCAAGTCCGATCGTATTTGCGCAGCTGATCGTATCCATGCCGTAGCGATCACAAAGCTCGCCCAAGTCCACAATCGATTCAAGGTTGTCATTCAACAGGTTCGGGCCAAAGCCGATAATTGTTTCGTATTCCGGTCCCTTGCGTTTTGCTCGATCGCCCAGCTGCACCACACGCCCACAGGCAATCACACATCCTTGGCAGGCGCTGCGCGCAACAAGAATTGTTTCGGTCATCTTTGCGCCGGAGATATTGTCCACATTTTCAAACGAGCCGTGCGAATAATATTTGACCGGCATCGCGCCCATATATTCTGAGTAATTCGCCGCGCCGGCTGTTCCCAGTTCCCGCAAGACCTTGGCTTCATTATCCTGCTTCAACGTGCGGTTCGACTCCGAGCGCAGCGGCGCATATGTGGAAAGATCAAACACAGGGATGGGATTTGTGCCGCGCACCGCGATCGCTTTGAGATTCTTTGCACCCATCACCGCACCTAATCCCGTCCGCCCCGCCATACGTCCATGATCGCACATCATGGAAGCGAACAGCACCCCGTTCTCGCCCGCAGGTCCAATCACACACACGTGCGCAGACTTCTCGCCGATCTCCATTTTGACTTGCTCTTGCGTGGTGTAGCAATTTTCTCCCCATAAATGGGTGGCATCACGGACCTCAAGCCGCTTGCCGTTTAACCAAAGGTAAACAGGTTGTTGTGATTTCCCGGTGATCCACAGACCGTCATATCCCGCCGCACGTAGTTCAGGTCCCCAGAACCCGCCGACGTTTGATTCGGCCCATAAACCGGTCGCGGGCCCCTTCCCGCAGACGACAAACCGTCCCGTGGTCGGACCGGACGTACCGGTCATCGGGCCCATCATGAAGAGCAGCGGTGCTTTCGGCGAAAGCGCGTCAAGCTCGCGCGTCAGAGACGAATACAAAATACGAGCGGCGAGTGAGGCGCCGCCCAGAAAGTCCTGCTCCCATTCCCGCGGGATACTATATTCTTCGGTCTTGCCAGTGGTTAAATCAACTTTGAGAATCGGTTGCATAGGATTTATCTGTCATTGCGAGCCGCTTTGCGGCGAAGCAATCTCCATTGAAGCGGTGAACGCGGATCGAAAGGGTCGGTCTCCTGAAGAGGAAATTGCT
>DATHUN010000518.1:0-12373 GCA_035462205.1 Anaerolineales bacterium | reverse complement strand
TCGGAATGAGCGTGACCGGCTTGCGAGTGTTCAACCGCCCCGAAGGCTACGAAGCGCTTGCCGCTCCTCGTGCCGGACAGAAGACATTCGAAGCGATGGATCAAGCTATCAGCCAGATCCTGGATCAATGTTACGGCGAAGCCAAGCGCATCATCCTTGAAAAACGGGACTCCATGGAACGTGTGACACAATATTTATTGCAACAGGAAACACTTACACGTGAAGAATTTGTAGCGTTGATCTAAGCAAATAAATTTATGAAATGAAACATCCGAGCATCACACTCGGATGTTTTTTATTAGATAGCCGCGAGCCATCAGGTCTCAAAACACGATTAATAACGAATCTGCTCGATTACCGAACGGACAACTTGAGCACTGGCTTGTAGAGCAGCCATCTCTGGCTCAGTGAGTTTTGGGAAGAATGTTTGAATAACACCTTCTCCGCCCACGAGATTTGGAAGCGATACGGTCACATCTTTCACACCTGCCACCTCATTAATTGGTGTGCAAACGGTCAACAGGGAACGCTCGTCCTGTAAGATTACTTCTGTGATTCGGGCGATAGCACTGCCAATACCATAATAGGTTGCTCCCTTGCCTTCAATGATGTGATAGGCAGCGCGCCGTACCTGCTCATCGATCGCCGCATAATCCTCTTCACAAATGGAAATTTCGCGTCCTGTGCAGAACTCTGCGAGCGGAATTCCACCGACCGATACCAGCGACCAGGGCAAAACTTCCGAATCACCATGCTCGCCAAGCACATAAGCGTGGATGTGTTGCGAATCCACACTCAACTGGCGTCCAATCAACGCTCGCAGACGTGCACTATCCAGAGTAGTGCCTGAGCCAATCACGCGGCTAGAAACGACACCAAATTCTGCTGCGTAGTGCGCGGCAATGTGCGTCATGACATCGACGGGGTTAGTGGCGATCAGCAATATTGCATTCGGTGCATTGTTTAGAATATGAGGAATAACCTGCTTGAAGACCTGCGCATTTCGCTCCAACAGTTGCAGCCGGGTCTCGCCCGGTTTTTGCCCCACACCTGCCGAGACGATGACAACTTTACACCCGGTCAGTTCTGTATAATCTCCGGCTGTGACTTCTAATGGGTGTGCAAATGGAACGGCATGCAAAATATCATCTGCTTCCGATTCGGCTCGCGCCCGGTTCTGGTCCACGAGCACTAATCTACGCCCCACCCCGCGCATCACCAGCGCATATGCCGCTGTTGCACCCACAAACCCACTTCCCACAACTCCTGTTTTCATTGCATCTCCTTCACCGATAATTTTCGAGGAAAATTTTAATTCATTCCTCTGCCCGTGATGCCCAGGCTTCAATCTCCACTCGGAAAACAGGACTTGCCAGTGCCGCGACGTACAAAAGTGTGCTGCACGGTTGATGTCCCTGCAATTTGGACAGCACAATTTCGCGCCGTTTCGCGGTATCAAATTCACCCACGAGATAGTACGTGATCTTGATAATATCTTTTACCCCCATATTAGCAGCTGCGAGGTTGCGCATGATGTTCTCGAAGGCAATTTCCATTTGTTCATACGGATCGTCAGGCACAGTGCCATCCGGTCCCATTCCCACTTGCCCTGAGATCACCAGCAACCGTTCGTTGCCTGTGACTTCTATTTGATGTGCATAAGACCCGACCGGTTTATGAATATCTGGCGGGTTTCGGAATTCTTTCATAAAGGATCTCCTTTTCATGTCGACTGACAAGGCCTGCGCGTCAGTCTATCTATTTTACTGTCTCCAGACCACCATTAAAACCTTGTTGACAACAACCATGATTGCATAGATCCATGCTAGATTGGGTTTGCCGCTGGCAAACAACGCAACTGCGCCGGAACCCAGCAGAACGAATTCTGCTGCCAGATAGGGTATACCGCCCAACCGGTAGGCGGATTTGGGAGCGAGAAACATACCCCAGAGCACGGCGATTAAAAGCGGCAAGCCGATTCCAAACAGGATCTTTAGTGCCCAACTCGAGTGAGCCTCAAATCCCCAATACCCTACAGCAGCGAGCAGGCAGAGCTCCAGCAGGAAGCGGACCAGTAAATTTAACATCTTAATTGCATCCACTGTTTTCTCCTATTTGCTCTTTAAGTTCCTACTTCCAACGACTGAGGCTGCCACCAGATGCCGAAAAGTTTCATTTCGTCAAGAGCAATAAAAACTGGCTATAAAATGTATAGCCAGTTTCAATAGAATCGCTCTGAAGACAATCGCGCTTTATTCTTCCATATACACTGAATCTACGATTCCTACGATCACGGAAATGACAGCCCCATCCGGAATTTTCAAGGCTTGACGGGCGCCGTTGCCTTCGCGATTCACCAGCACCGTGTCACCAATCCCTGCCTGGGTATTATCTAACGCGATAAAGTCTTCATTGGGCTCGGGGGCATCCCCGTCCATCACCAACGGTTGAACCACCAAGAGCCTGCGATTCTTGTAATGCGGGTGACTGATGGTGGTAACGATTGTCCCAACAACTTTGCCTAAAACCACAATGTCCTCTTAATCAAGTCATTCGAAAGGAACGTTCTTCGCTCCCTCAAATGACATGTGACTTTATGTAAACTGATTGAGTCCGGCTCTTAATGTGTAATCGAACGATCCATCGGGTCTGACTTCCAATTCGTCCACAATACCGACCAGCGCAAGATCAATTGGCACGAACTTTTCCTCGCGCATGGCAAGCGCAGCCTCACGCGAACGTACCATTACACATAGATCGCCGGGTCCTGCGTGGACCACATCTGCCGCGACTTGTAAGATACCGATCGGCTCCAGCCTCTTATTCAATGGCTGAACGACCAGCAGCTTTACCCCTTCCGTACCAGGATATTTGATGGTGCAGATGGCGGTCCCTTTGACTCGGCCGAACAACATTATTTCAACCCAATTCCCTTAACCACGCGATGGATGATGTTATTTAATAATTGCCCATCTACCTGATCGCCCAGCTTTGCAATCACGGCAGAGCGGATTCGTTGCTCGATCGGCAGCACATTCGGTTGAGCCTGCTGAAGCGAAGATATCGCCGGGGAACCGGGAGCAACAATCGGCTTGGCGCGACCGGGCGCAGTACTATCCGAAAGATAAGGACGGACTGGCGCAGCAGGCGGATGATCAACTGCATCGGAGATCAATTGAAATCCCAAGCCTTTGGCTTTCTCGTATGCCAGCTCGGTCAAAACAACATCATCGCTGATCTGCAATGACTTGATCCCACTGTGAAACAGGTCTTCGATATCTTTTTCGGTGTAAAACTTTTTTGGCATGCAGACCTATTCGGAGCGCCCACCAAAACGGCCCTTGTTCGATTGCGGCAGGATCATCTCCACATCATTATGCGGGCGCGGGATCACGTGCACAGAAGCCAGCTCACCCACGCGCCGTGCCGCAGCTGCACCTGCATCGGTCGCCGCTTTGACCGCACCGACATCGCCGCGCACCATCACAGTAACGTAGCCACCACCTACGTATTCCGAACCGATCAATACGACGTTCGCGGCTTTAACCATCGCATCGGCGGCTTCAATCGCGCCAACCAACCCTTTGGTCTCAACCATTCCCAGAGCGATCAATGAAGCATCTACAGCCATGTTTTTCCTTTCTGCTAGGACTTCCGAAATACAACCTTGCCATCCACTTCAAGCGAATCGATAATCGACATGATGACCGCATCTACCGGCGAATCTTTCGTGATATTCGTCTGCCGCGCCGACGAGCCCGCAGCGGTCAGCACGAGGTCGCCGATGCCTGCGTCAACAGTATCCACTGCGACATAGGGTTTCCCTGATGGCGCACCGGTCTCGTCTGTTTGCCGCAAGATTAGCAATTTGCGGCCCTGTAGTTTTTCATCTTTGATGGTGGATACGGTCGTGCCGATCACTTTTGCTATCAGCATACAATACTCCTGATACCGCCTTTGGTGACACTCAGTAACTCTTGGCTGAAGAACCTGCGCCATTCGCCGGCAACGGTTGCCCACTCGGACCCTGGATGATCTTCACCCCAGCACTCGCGCCAATACGCGTGGCTCCCGCTTTAATCATGCTCGCCGCATCCTCATAGGTACGAACGCCACCCGATGCCTTCACGCCCATCTGCGGACCCACCGTCTTACGCATCAACTCCACATCGTGGATAGTCGCTCCGCCACCCGCGAACCCGGTGGATGTTTTGACGAAGTCCGCGCCGGCTTCTTTGGAGATCAGCGATGCGATGGTCTTCTCTTCATCGGTTAGTAGTGCTGTCTCGATAATCACTTTGACAAGTATGCCGTGCGCGTGGGCTACATTGACCACGCCACGGATATCCTTCGCAACTGTTTCCAGGTCGCGCGCCTTCAAGGCGCCGATATTGATAACCATGTCAATTTCCGTTGCGCCTTGCTTGATCGCGGTCTCTGTTTCGAACGCCTTCGTCTCAGAGGAAGTCGCGCCGAGCGGAAAACCAATCACAGTACACACTTTGACTTGCGAGCCTTGCAGTAATTGTGCACACAAACTGACCCAGGTTGGGTTCACGCACACGGAAGCAAACCCATACTTGCGCGCTTCAAAACATAACTGGGCAATTTCCTGCTGGGTGGCATCTGGCTTTAGAAGCGTATGGTCGATCATCTTCGCCAGGTTCATGTCCTGTGGAATGACTCCCAACGTGGACGATAACCTCTCCGCCCCCGCGCTGACCACATTCCCCATGCGGTCCGTGCAGACGCGCACACAAAGCTGGTCAGCGCAATCAAACTTGCACTGAAATGCCTCTGGATGGGTGCCGCGTTGCTCTTCCTCCATCATGGCGGCAAGCACTTCGTGGGTGATAATCTCTACTAGTTGTTCGACCAGTTTTTTGTCAGGTTTCATTTTGCTCCAGCCGCCGAGAGCCACGGTTATTTCAAATACTTCTTCTCCACCGATTTTATCTTATCCAGGCGCACTGTGTGGCGTCCGCCGCCGAACTCGGTGGCTAGCCAGGTTTTCACAATTTGTTTGGCAAGGTTTACGCCAATCAATCCAGCACCGAGCGTTAACACGTTCGTATCGTTGTGCTCGCGGCCATTGACCGCGGATGAATAATCATATGCCATCCCCGCCCTCACACCGGGGACTTTATTGGCAACGATACAACTCCCGATTCCGGCGCCATCGATCATGATGCCGCGCCACGCCTTGCCAGTGCTGACCGCCTGGGCAACTGCATGCGCAAAATCAGGGTAATCGACTGCCTCTTTGCTATTCGTTCCCAAATCATTAATTTCGAATCCAAGCGTTTCCAATTCAGGCTTGAGCGCTTCTTTGAGCTCATATCCCCCGTGGTCGGCACCGATAGCGATGACTTTTCTACCGGATAGTACAGCTTGTGGAGCGGGCGCAGCCGACACAGCTTCACGCGCCGGTGAGCCCATGGACTTTTCCACCACTTCTTTTACAATCTCGTGGATTTCTGCATCGCTGATGTCGGTCATTGGTTTTATTATCTTCGTGAGGCACGATTGCGTCAAGTGAAGAATTGACTGTCAAATCCGTAGGTACAAAGTTTATAATCGGAAAAATTTCAAAGCCTACGGAGATGCATCCATGAACGATGAAGAATTGACCAATATGATCATCAAGGAACTTGGCAAACACCATGATCGCCAGGAGGTCGTGCGAAAAGTCTGCGAGAACAGTACCCTGGGCTGGGTAGACGCCGAAAAATTTATTAATGAAGTGGAGGCACAAAATCGAAGAAAGATTGCCGTCCGCCAGGGTCCGCTTCTTATATTCCTGAGCATTGGATCGCTGGTTATCGGGCTCGGACTCTTGGTCTACAACATGGAGGTGCTTGCCGCGATTTTCAGCTCTGATCTCATGCAGCAAATCTTAAGTCTCCGCAGTGGATATTACCGGCTCGCCGGTCTGGTAACAGGTTTAGCGATGGCTGTCGGTGGGTTCTATGGTGTTTGGACCACCCTGGCATCGTTCTTTCCTTCCGAATAAATAGGAGTTGCAATATAAATGTTTTGGTCACATGCCTGCGATGACTTGTCCGTTGAAGTGGCACAACTTATCAATCAAACTTTTCAAATCAAAAGAGGTACTTATGAAACTTTCCGTTCCGACCACCCATGAATATGCCCCCTTCTACGCGGATTACATTGAACGAGCTACAAAACGAGATGATGTATTCTCGGCCCTGTCCCGGCAAATCGATGAGCTGCATGCGGCCCTTGATACGCTGACCGAACCACAGGCACGCTTCCAACCTGGACCCGAGGAATGGTCTATTAAAGAAGTGATCGGCCACCTCAGCGATGTCGAGCGTGTTTTCTCTTATCGCTTGTTGCGCATCTCGCGTAATGACGCCACGCCCCTGCCCGGATTCGAGCAGGAGGATTACGTCCGTGCGGCGGGGTTTGACAATTACGCCCTCAACGACCTCGTTTGCGAGTTTGAGTACCTCCGCCGGGCAAATGTTCTTTCCATCCAAAATATGAGTGAGGAAGCGCTCCATCGCTATGGCACCGCTAGCGGAGTGACGGTCAGCGCGCGGGCATTGATCTATATGCTCGTTGGACATGTGGAGCACCATATGGCGAGCCTGCACGAAAAGTATTTGCCCGAGGCGGCTCGACTGTAAGGAGAGCAGATGCCAAATATTGAATCCATCGTGCGTGAAATCAATAAAGACCTCATCCCGCAGTTCGAAGAGAAGCTCCGTAAGTATTTGGCAGAACAGGACAAGGACTGGCTCATCGAGCAAATTATCCGCCTGACGCTGGACGCGCACAGCCTCGAAGAAAAGGACCGCCAACATGCCCGGGAGCAGGAAAACAGGAGAAAACAGCAGCGAACCAAGCGCGTCCAGGACTTGAATCTGGACGAGAGAAAACTTGGCGAATTCATGAATTCCTATCAAGGCTATACCCGTGAAAGGCTGATCCAGGAAGAGCTTTTGCTGCCACAAGCACCCACCAAAGGTTCCGAATTAATCAGCGATGAATTTCGGACAACGGAAGGAAATAAACTCCTTCAATATGCGAAAGACATCTTGTCCGCACTTCTATATGGCGACGAGAGCAACCCTCAATTCCGGCGAACGCAGCGAGAGCTCCTCACACTGACGGTACCACGCGCCAAGGCGGAGGCGCTGAATTTTATGAATGCCCGGACGGAACTGCACGCCACCGGCACCTGGCAGGACGCAAATAGCGGGGCATTTGAGAAGCAACTGGATAATGTTGTATTTGAAATCGAATACGGAGAAATGGACGGCGAGAAAATTGGCAAAGGAATTATCGCCGCCTTAAGCCTGATCAACGATCTCGAGATCAATGAAAAGCTTCTTTACGGGCGAATGGAGAAGATCGAACAAAGTACCTTAGTATCGTAAGCGTTATAACATCCAGCTTTCATCAACAGCGGTTTTTTTATACTTGTGTACTTCGCGGATAAACCAGCGAAGCTTCTCAGGGTCTTTTCCTTTTGTGCTGCCATCCAAGATCAAGAACAGTAAGAACAGATCCCAATCCTGAATTGTATCAAGCAAGGAGCGAAATCGTTCCTGATCATAAGAGCCGCTAGCCTCATATTGTCGCCAGAGCGCAAAGTTGACATCGTGAAACTGGACCATATTGAGCAGATCCGTATCCGCTGTAAACTCTGATGCGAATTTTCTTGCTAAAGAGGCGTGGCTGTTCGGGCTGAGGATTGGTGAATCAGGGATAGCGTCTGCCTTGAACGTGTCGTGAACATGGATCACGAACTTCAACTTCCAGTACTGATCATCCGAAAGGCGAGGCGCAAGCTTTTCCAGATTCTGCTCGAGGTCCGCGATATGAGCCTTGACCTTCCCCTCCGGGTGACCGGCACGCGGCACCCCATGTTCGATATTCTTGATATAGCGTGGATCGGAAATAATCTGACAGATCACCTGTTCCATGCAGAAAATTATAACGTCGAAATGTTTACCAAATTGAAATATTTTTCCCTTGACGGAGTATCAACTGTGGGAGTATAACCCGCAAGGTTATGAGTACCAAATATTCCACCCAAAGAAAGGAAGTGACTGCCTTGGACGCTGATGTCCCATTATTGCGCCCATCGTTGATTCGTTTTAAGTTGTCCGAATTGCGATTGTTCCAGAATCAGGCGTACCGTCTTTGTGCGCGTCATCTTCTTGGGTTGGATGCGGCATGAAATGACAGTATATCTCCTGTGAGCAATCGCCACCTTCGGAAGAAGGTGGTTTTTATTTCATTGTGGAGGTATATGAATGAATGCAGAAATGACAATCTTAGACCTCGAGACCTTAATCGAGGCGCGCGACTTTGTGACCCTGCGCGGGCAGATACGGAACTGGCCCGCAGGCGACCTCGCTGATTTAATGGAACCTTTATCGGTTGAGAAAGAGGCGGTGGTTTTCCGTCTGCTGCCCCGTGATGAAGCTGCACAGGTCTTTGGGCATCTGCCCATCGAACGTCAACAGGAATTATTGAAAGCAATGGCTCATGAGGAGGTGGTCAATATCTTGAACGATATGTCGGATGACGACCGCACAGAGCTGCTCGAGGAACTTCCCGCCAACGTTACACAGCAGCTATTGAATCTTTTATCGCCCGATGAACGACATCGTGCTTCTTTGTTGCTTGGATATGCCGAGAATAGCGTTGGGCGTTTGATGACACCGCACTTTGTGCGCGTCCGCCCGAATTGGACGGTTGCCCAGGCTCTCGAACATATTCGCCGTTATGGTGTGGATAGTGAAACGATGAGTCTTATCTACGTGATCGACGAAAGAGGAAAATTGATCGATGACTTGCGCATCCGCCAAATTCTACTCTCCCCTCCCGACCGTTTGGTTTCCGATCTTATGGATTCACGCTTCATATCGCTTAAAGCCACCGATGACCAGGAAGTGGCGGTGGAAGCATTCCGAGAAGCAGACCTGAACGCGCTGCCCGTGACCGACTCGCAGGGTGTGCTCATCGGCATCGTGACCGTAGACGACATCTTTGACGTGGCGGAAGAGGAAGCAACGGAAGACATCCAGAAAATGGGTGGTACTGAGGCCCTCGATGAACCGTATATGGAGATTGCCATCCCCAGTATGGTGCGCAAACGTGCCACCTGGCTGATCGTTTTGTTCCTGAGCGAGATGCTTACTGCCACCGCCATGAGCAGGTTTGAAAATGAAATTGCTAAGGCTGTTGTGTTGTCTATATTTGTGCCACTGGTGATCTCGAGTGGCGGCAATTCTGGTTCGCAAGCTTCGACTTTAATCATCCGCGCTATGGCGTTGGGCGAGGTCACATTGAAGGATTGGTGGCGGGTGATGCGCCGTGAGATTCTTTCGGGCCTCTCACTAGGCGCAATCCTTGGCGTTATTGGTTTTGTCCGCATTTCTCTGTGGGCGCTGCTCTTCCACACCTATGGACCGCACTGGCTGCTGATCGCCATCACGGTTGGGCTCGCGCTGGTGGGCATTGTGCTGTGGGGCTCGCTTTCGGGTTCGATGCTCCCATTCTTGTTGCGGCGCATCGGGCTGGATCCAGCTACCTCGTCGGCGCCATTTGTTGCCACGCTGGTGGACGTATCCGGGTTGATCATTTATTTCACCGTAGCGGCGATCATTCTCAAAGGAACACTGCTCTAGAGATCTCAATCACTTGACCCTCCGATTTTGTTGGAGGGTCATTCTTTAATTTGTCCAGAAATGGTACACTCAAGACAGGTCGTTGTCCTTGATACCTTCGAGGGTAACTCATGACAAACAAAGCCTATTTCATTGAACCGTTTGTGGATACTGGACTAGGTAATTCTGCTTATCTAATTGGCTCTCATGAAACCCATCTGGGGATTTTGATCGATCCACTCCGTGATGTGGATCGTTATCTACGGGCCGCATCCAATCTTGGTGTAAAGCTGATTCACGTGCTCGATACCCATTTGCACGCTGACTTTATTTCCGGCAGCCGTGAGATTGCTAGCCAGACCAGTGCTGCCATTGGCGCCAGCGCCGAAGCACATGTTGGCTTCGACCACGACCCGCTCATAGAGGGTTCGGTGATCGACCTGGGCGCATTCCAGATTCGTGTGATGATGACTCCCGGTCACACGCCCGAACACATCTCTTTCCTGCTGGTCGAAGCAGACGGTAAAACCCCCTCAGCGTTGTTCAGCGGCGGCGCGCTGATCGTCGGCGGCGCAGCGCGTACAGATTTGCTAGCACCCGAATTGGCGCTTCCGCTCGCCAGGCATCTATATCATACTATCCATGACAAGCTGCTAATTTTACCTGATGAGGTGACAGTCTACCCAACACATGGGGCCGGGTCGTTCTGTGTCGCGCCCGCCTCGCCGGAGCGAACGACAACAATCGGTCGGGAGCGTAAAACGAATCCGCTTGCCAAATCACAAAACGAAGAAGAGTTTATCCAACGCGCTTTCGCTGGGCTGCCGCTCTATCCGACCTACTACAAATATATGCGCCAATTGAATCAGAAGGGTGCCAAACTTTTGGGCGGTCTACCGCCTCTCAACCCTTATTCACCGGCTGAAGTTCAAGCCCTAATGGATAATGGTGTTGTTGTGTTGGACATTCGCCACCAAAAGCGATTTGCGGCCGGGCACATCCCCAATTCATTTGGCATCCGAGTGGATGCGCCAGTCGTCGTTTGGGCAGGCTGGGTAATTCCCTTTGGGAGCCGCATCGTCCTGCTTGGCGATTCTGCAGAACAGAGGGACGATGCGACGCGGCAGCTCATCCGCATTGGATATGATGATGTGCTCGGCTATGTAGAAGGCGGGATGGATGCCTGGGCGAGAGAATATCGAGTCGAAACAGTGGAGAGCATCCAGCCCCGGGAGTTACGCGAGCGCTTGCACGAAGTGACTCTTGTGGATGTGCGGCGGCTCTCGGAGTGGCACGAGGAGCATATCCCAGGCGCTATCCACTTTGAGGGCGGGCGCATCCCTTGGGAGCAATTGCCGTTTCGGCTCGATCGACCTCTGGTGCTCCAATGTGCCAGCGGCAATCGTTCCATGGTAGCGATCTCGGTCTTGAAACGACTCGGGATCCACAACGTAATTCAGGCAGATGGCGGCATTCTCAAATGGAAAATGAATGGCTTCGAAACCGTACAGGAGCAAGATGGATAAGGAATTTTGGGTTTCTTTAGCAAAGAACGATTACAAAATCCCGCAAGAGCACACGCTCGAAAACCTGACCGAAATGCTCTTCAGTTACCTTAGCAGTACCGACCCCGAACTGCGCGATGACATCGCTTATATCGTCTACGCCAACTGGCTGAAACGAGAGTTGTTTTCGGCGCAGGCGGTCAAATCCCATGTCGATGAGCTGCTGTCAAATTTGGATAAAGGAATTGGCGAAACCGAATCCGATACCGTGTTTCTACGAGCATTCTCTATCCTGCTTCTGGCAGAAATCGTTCACAATGACAACAAGAAACCAGTCTTGGATAAAGACCAAGTGAAGAAAATTCTCGAAAAGGGAATTTGGTACATGGGCGCGGAAAAAGATCCGCGCGGACATATCCCCGCTAAGGGTTGGGCGCACGCTCTCGCTCATACAGCGGACCTGATGCTGGTCCTTGCCCGCAACCGGTACATCGACGGCGGCGATCTATGGAGTATGCTGGCGACGATTGCATATAAAATGGTTCATTCTATAAATTATGTCTATATTCATGGGGAGGACGAGCGACTTGCCAGCGCTGTGATTGAAATCCTGCGCCGCGATCTGGTTTCCCCGAACCAGTTAGAGGCCTGGGCAGACTCGCTTGCCCACCCGGATGGCACGGACTGGAAGGGTGCGTTGGCCGAAGAAGACCGGAATCACGCTTTCCAGAACACGCGAAATCTTCTCAGGAGCATCTATTTTGCACTGCTGAAAGAACCCGAGGAATTTCCGGACCGTGAACAGCATATCAGGCTGGTGCTGAAAACACTTTCGGACTTAAAGCCCTATTGAATCGCTTTGAGCGTCAACCTAAGGTCAATCATATGAGAGCCTTTAAAAAATATTGGGCAATTTTCCAAACCACACTGTCCAATAGCCTCGCTTACCCCGGGGAATTATTGGGACGCAGTCTATTAATTATCCCGTTCATGTGGATCTTTTACCAGTTGTGGAATGTGACGTTCAAAGCCTCAGGGACGAACACGATCAATGGTATGACTTTGTATTCGACAATGTGGTACCTGATGATGGCAGAGACGATCGAGTTAAGCCGTTCCAATTTGGCGCGCACGATCTCGGACAATGTCAAAGACGGATCGATCGCCTATATCTTGAACAAACCGTATAGTTTCATTCTCTACCAATTCAGCAACTCCATG
>DATHUN010000517.1:0-7306 GCA_035462205.1 Anaerolineales bacterium | reverse complement strand
TCGGGTCGAATTGCCCGGCGGCTACCAGGCGCTCATGACTGATACGGTGGGTTTTATTCAGAAACTGCCGACCACATTGGTGGAGGCATTCCACGCGACCCTGGAAGAAATCGTCGAAGCAGACTTACTGCTGCACGTCGTGGATATGTCGCATGCAAACGCGTTGAATCAATATCAATCGGTGCAAGATACCCTCGATCAACTCGGCGCGCGCCATATCCCTGTGGTGACCGCGTTGAACAAATTGGATCGGCTGCGTGATCCGGAAGCTGCTAAGCAAGCGGTCAGCCATTTCTCTTCGAAGGCAGTCGCGATTTCCGGCTTGAAGGGAATTGGCATCCCTGATCTCCTGCGCGTCATCCAACAGGAGTTGTACGAAACATATACACCCATCCTGGTGAAGCTCCCGTATCAGCAGGGGGCATTGATCTCACTATTTCATGAAGCAGGGCAGGTAGAACGAATTGAACACGAGCGCGGCGGCGTCCTCATGCAGGGACGTATTCCCGGGCGGTTGGTCGCGCAGTTCAACGACTGGCAAGTAGCTCCGAATCATCGTGAGCCCGTAGAAGAGGAGGATCAACTATGAACCTGCTATCCCGACTCATTGATAGAGCCTCCGACTATTTCGCTCGCCGCAAAGGCCTGCTGCCTTTGATCGGTATGGTACTTGTGGTCATTAATTTTTTTCTGCCCTTCCTTTTTGGGCTCAACTGGGTGACAGGCAGCAATCTGCTCTTACATTTGGGGGTTTTGATCGCCATCTTCGGCATGATGTTGGCCTGGGCGCTTTAAACAAAGGAGTGATAGTTACCTTGCACGGTGACTGTCACTTGATGTTCAAGTCGTCAAACCACTCAACTTTTTTCACTTCTCCGGTTTCCTCCAGCAGCCTTGGCAATAAAGGTTTCAATCGCTCCGGCTCGCCGGACGTATAGAACCTCATATCACCACGCCCATTCGGTGGACTCTTAAATGTCTTCATCTCAAGAACACGCCGAACCTGTTTCGCCACTGCAGGCGCCGGGTCAATCACCCTAACGTTCTCGCCTACAATTTGCTGAATGAGCGGAATCACAAACGGATAATGAGTACATCCCAGCACAACCGTATCGATATTCTTTTCGAGCATCGGCAGTAACGAATTCTCTAAGATATGACGCGTCGCTGCTCCGTTCAAATTTCCATGTTCGATCTCCCGCACCAGACCAGGGCAAGTATCCTGCAATAACTCCACTCCATTTGCAAATCGCTCCACCACGGACGCGTACAATGCACCCTGAAACGTTGCCGGCGTGGCAAGGACTCCGACCTTTCCCGTCTGCGTGTGTTCGGCAGCGGGTTTGACCGCAGGCTCCATGCCGACGAATGCGACATCAGGGAATTTCTCGCGCAAGTATTTCAACGCGGCGGCGGAAGCTGTATTGCAGGCAACGACAACGATCTTGACATTCTGTGCCAGCAAGAATTTCGTGATTGCTTCGGAGAAATTTCGAATCTGTTCCATCGGGCGCGGACCATAGGGGATATGTCCCTGATCCGCGAAATAAATTATCGACTCCTCGGGCATTTGGGCACGGATCGCGCGCAGCACGGAGAGTCCACCGACTCCTGAATCAAATACTCCAATGGATAAAGTATTGAAATTTAACATGCAAGAAAGTATAACGCAACAGATTCAGAACCATGGAAGGGAGTTTATAATTCCTCCTTAAGGATGTATAGACCTTGCAAAGTACTGGTACTCGACTGTTTACTGCCCTTTTCGGGTATGTGACCCTGATCATCCTGCTTCTAACCCTAAATCCATTTTATTTGGCGATGCCGGACCATGTCACATTTACATTTGGTAGCAGCCTTAAAAATCTGATCTTGAATATTGTAATGTTTCTTCCGGTAGGTTTCTTCTATAGGCTGACTACGAAACGACGCGGCGCGCTTGTGGTGGGAGCATGCTTGAGCTTTGGCATTGAAACCTTACAGCTTTTTATTCCCGCCCGCACCCCGTCCATTTTGGACATTCTTACCAATACGTTGGGCGCCGGCATAGGTTCACTTGCATATGATCTGATATCCACGCGCCTGGTGCTCTCATCAGCAACAGTCAAGCAACTTCGGCTGGAAACGCCTCTAATGGGACTCGTCTACTTGCTCATTCCACTTCTATGGATGGATGTGCTCGCTCTCAACGAAACGCCACATCGTTGGATCTTAACCGTATCGCTTGGCATCTGCGGTGGAATCATCTTCAGTGATCTCTTTCGCCACTGGTTGGATATCGTTAATGATCGAACAGCAGCATATGCCTCTCTTGCTGCTGGAACATGGTTTCTGATAGGAGTAGGTCCGATTGTGTTAAGTTCGCCTTATTTGCTCGCAATTGGACTTGGAATCTTGGTATTTACTGCAATCATAACTTTGCTTCGCCCATCCATCAGTGACCGACGCTTCGAGCAGAATACACTCAAACGGCTGATTCCAATATTTGGACTCTATATGGCACTATTGACACTTGGTTATCCATTCCATTCCTTAGGCACTTGGCAAGTATTCTTCGGTTTTACCAATCGTATGAGCGAAAGAAGCTTATATGCGATATATCCGCGCATCGAATATCTGGCTGCATTTACTGTCATAGGGTATCTGCTCGCTGAATGGCGTGGACGTTTAGAGCTTTCCTTATCGCAGGATCTCCGCCGTTTATTCGCCCTTATAAGCTGTATAGCATTTACCTTGGAGATTCTCAGCGGCTTTCAGAGTGGACATGGTGCCAGCGTTGTCCGCTTTATGCTAGCTGTCGCAGGCGGATTATTTGGCGGAACGATCTATCATCTGTCGCGCGCGCATGTACGATTCTTGCTGGGGAGATAAATTATTGAATAGGATTTTCTAAGCTGGAAATATCGGTGCGTGAAAGTTTGATATTTTAGCGTTCGGCCGCTTCCACGAACTGCTTAAACAAATTCCTCGTTGACTCTTGATTCGTCAGCCATTCCGGGTGCCATTGTACGGCAAGTCCAAATGGATGGTCAGGCAGTTCAACAGCTTCGACAAGTCCATCCGGCGCGTAACCGGCAACACGCAATGTGGGAGCGATATCTTTGAGTCCCTGGTGATGCAGGCTGTTGACTTTAATAATCGGTTCACCATAAATTTCTGCGACGTGTGTCCCCTCTTCAATCTTCACTTCATGGACGAGTACAGTCCGCATATTACCAGGATAGCTGTGGTCGAGAGCACCAGGTAATTGATCGGGGAGGTGCGTATATAAGGTCCCGCCGAGGGCAACGTTGAGTACCTGGCATCCGCGGCAGATTCCAAGAAAGGGTTTGCCATCCACAGCCGCGGCCCGAATCATCTGAAGTTCAACAACGTCGCGTTCCGGTTCGACGTCATCGATGCGAGGATGCGGTTCGCCTATAAAATGGTCCAGGCCGATATCTCCGCCGCCGGAGAAGAGAATCCCGTCTAAACGAGCATAGACCGCCTCCCATCCATCATTAGCAATCATGGACGGGATCAACACTGGCACACCGCCGGCCTGCATGACTGCGCGAATGTAGGATTGTTGCAACAAGACGGTTGGTTGACCATAAGGATTGATGGATTGGTTGGTGGTGATTCCGATTAAGGGCTTCATGGGGATAATTGTAAAACAAAAAAGACCCTAAGGGCAAAACCCTTAGGGTCTACAGATCCGGCATTAGTCGAATTTTTGTTTGAGCCGGGCGGATTTCCCGGTGCGACTGCGCATGAAGTAAAGCTGAGCCCGGCGGACTTGACCATGGCGCTCGACCACAACCTTATCCAAGCGTGGAGAGCGGAGCAGGAACGTGCGCTCGACGCCAATGCCGTTGGATGCCATGCGGCGAACGGTGATATTCGCGTCATTCCCGCCTTTGCGCAGGCGGATAATAGTGCCTTTGAATTCCTGGATGCGCTCGCGGTCGCCTTCCTTAATCTTAACATGTACGCTGACCGAGTCACCCGCAGCGAGTTGAGGTACTTTTTCATTAGGTTTGGCTTCGAGAGCCTTGATAATATCTGCCATTGTCTTTCGTCCTTACGATGTGATTATATCGGTTTTTGAGCGACGGCGGATTATAGCATGCATTCATTGAATTCACAAGCCGATTTTCCCAGGCTGCCGAAGTCTTAATACCGTCGCCATGTTGTATTATGCATATTTCCGGATTGCCAGTACGGCGTTATGGCCGCCAAAACCAAAGGCATTACTGATTGCCAGATTTACATTCTTCTCGCGCGCCTGATTCGGGATGTAATCCAGGTCACATTCCGGATCGGGTGTTTGGTAGTGGATGGTAGGCGGAAGAATGCCCTCGCGCACGACTTGTGTGCAGAAAATGGCCTCCAACGCTCCGGTGGCGCCCATCATATGCCCCGTCATAGATTTAGTCGAGGAAACGGGCACATGATACGCCTTTTCCCCAAAGGCGGCTTTGATTGCCCGTGTTTCCGATTGGTCGTTCAGGGACGTCCCCGTACCATGAGCATTGATGTACCCGAGGTCATCGATGGTAGCTCCAGCAGAATCCAGCGCCATACGCATGGCTGCTGCACCACCTGCTCCCTGCTCATGTGGCGCGGTGACGTGATATGCGTCAGCGGTGGCACCATAGCCGGCGAGTTCCGCCAAGATATTTGCGCCGCGCTGCCTGGCGTGAGACTCGGTTTCAAGTACGAGCACCGCTGCCCCTTCGCCCATCACGAGACCATCTCGGTTCTTGTCGAACGGCTGCGGGGTCATTGAGTAATCATCATTACGGCGTGACATAGCGCCCACGCGATCAAATGCCGCGACGCCCACACTGCAAACTGTACATTCTGCGGCGCCTGCTAATGCCGCATTGATCATCCCAGCTTTCAACATCAGCCAGGCCGTGCCAATTCCGTCTGCACCCGAGGCGCATGCCGAAGCCACAGAAAAGCACGGCCCCTTGATCTGCAGATCGATCGCGATCATTCCAGCTGCGCCATTCGGCATCAACATTGGAATTAAGAATGGACTGACCCGGCGCGGTCCTTCTGTATAATTGGTGATCACCGCATCCTGCAGCGATTTAATCCCGCCAATTGCCGACGACACCAGCACGCCAATCCGCCCGGTATTGGATTCGGTAATTTCTAACCCAGAATTTTCCAAAGCCATTTTCGCGGCTGCCGCGCCCAATTGTTCAAAGCGGTCACGCCTGCGCGCTTCCTTAGGATCCATATACTTATCAGTCTCGAAGTTTTTCACCTCTGCGGCAAAATGAACATTTAAGGGTGCCGAATCAAACAACGTGATCGGCCCTACGCCCGAAACACCGTTAATCACATTCTTCCAGCTTTCTTCGACAGTCAACCCTAGCGGGTTCACTGTCCCCATTCCCGTAATGACAACTCTTTCCATGCATTCCTCACAATTTCGAGATAAGACTTTCGATACTAAAACCCCGCAATTCGTAATGCGTCACGCTTTGGATGGACGATCCGCTTCTTGCGCAGCCAAGGCGGAGTGCCGTGTCGATCCACCTCCCCTCGCAAACAGGTTCTATTCCCCCGGCTTCGGCGTATATTCCCCCTCCACCCAGAATTCTCCATTCGGACTCACTTCCTTTTTCCAGATGGGGACAATTTCCTTTAGTCGGTCAATTCCATAACGCGCTGCGTCGAATACGCCCGTGTCGCGATGCGCTGCGGTACATGCAATTAAAACAGTCGGTGTTTTCGGATATAACTTTCCAATACGCTGGACAATGGCAATGCCTTCCACAACGGGCCACTTGGTACGGATCTCGTCCGCGACCTGTTTCATCTTCGCCTCAGCCATTGGAATGTAAGCTTCGTACTCCAGATACTCGGTATCGTGTGCCGCGCCGCGCTTAGTTTCACCACGCACCATACCGGTAAATATTGCCGCTGCACCGGTACTGGCTAATGTAATTTCCGCCAGGAGGTTGTTCAGATCAATTTCTTCTTCGGTAATCGAAAATACAGTGGGATAATCCATGATCGTTTTTGTCGCTACAAACTTACCCACCCGAAACTGGCGGAAACATAGCTAATTCCGCATTCGGTGGAATGACTGCTTCATCAAACGCATATTCGCGATTGATAGTAATCAAAACACTCGACATGGACTCTGTGAGATTGGGAAACTCATTCGAAATCTTGTCCCTCAGTCCATGAATGGTTAGATCCGCCGGAATATCCAGTTCCATGGACTTCGTCCCGGCGCGGTCGCGCAGGGTGGCAAAGAATAAAAGCTTCACATGATTCATAGTTTTAGATCCAGACATTATTTGCTGCTGTCTTCTCATTGACAACATCTCCGGTGTTTACCGTACCCGCCGGTTCCACCAATAGGATATGACACTCACTCTGGGCGACAGGCTTATGTTCGACACCTTTCGGCACGACAAACATCTCTCCTTCGTTCAACAAAACCTTCCCATCACGGAATAGGATTTCCAAGGTACCGTGCAGCACAAGAAACACTTCATCTGTTCCGGGATGTTCATGCCAAACAAACTCTCCCTGTACTTTGGCAAGCTTGAAATGATAATCATTCATCTGAGCGATGATCTTTGGAGACCATTGCTCTGAAAAAATCGCCAGCTTCTCGTCCAAATTAATCGGATGGTAGCCCATTTTTCCTATTACTCGTTAATAACATCACCACTTTGGCCGCCATGCTTTTCGACCAAACGGATATTCTGAATTCTCATGGTTTTCTCGGCGGCCTTTGCCATATCATAGACGGTCAACGCCGCGACGGACACCGCAGTTAATGCTTCCATTTCTACGCCCGTTTTGCCGATGGTCTTTGCAGTCGCCGTAATGATTACCCCGGGCAAAGATTCGTCCAATATCAGGTCCACGTCCACTTTGGTGAGTGGCAGTGGATGGCATAACGGAATCAGCTCAGAGGTCCGCTTGGAGGCGCTGATGCCGGCAATTTGGGCAACGGTGAGCACGTCGCCTTTTTTGATCTGTCCGAGGCGGATCAGGTCCAGTGTCGCTTTTTTCATGTGGATTTCCCCTCGGGCAATGGCGATCCGCTCGGTGTCCGGCTTGGATCCTACGTCCACCATGCGGGCGCGGCCCTGCTCGTCGAGATGCGTCAATTTATTTGTCATGCAGAAATTATATCGTAAGCGGGTATAATTTCGTGCCTATGGAAAGCCTGCTGGGTCGCCAGGTCAATTACACGTTTCATACCCCGGTCTATGATGGTCCACTTGACCTCTTGCTCAATCTGATCGAACGCGCCGAACTAGATATTACGGCCGTTTCGCTGGCC